>CAYFTQ010000001.1:0-27784 GCA_964346035.1 uncultured Roseospira sp.
GGTTCCGGCGGCCGGCGAGGTCGTGCTGACGCACACGGCTCGCGCCAGGTTCTAGCAAAAGGCGAGTGTGTATGGGTGCGCTTATTCCAGTGGCGTCGCCCGGTATCGCTTTCGCGGGCGCTCAGGGACCGCTATGGTGCCAGACAGCGGGCCCGGACCACGGGCCGATTTCTTGCCAGGAACATAAGGGGGAGGCACCATGACAGGCGCCAGTATTGATCGCATGACGGTCGTCGAGGGAGACATAACGGCCCAGTCGGTGGACGCCATTGTTAACGCGGCCAACGAAAGCCTGCAGGATGGGGGCGGGGTGAACGGCGCCATCCACCGCGTCGCCGGCCCGGCCCTGAACGATGCGTGCGCCAAGCTGGGCGGCTGTCTGCCCGGCCAGGCCAAGGTCACCGGCGGTTTTGACCTGCCGGCGCGCTGGGTCGTGCATACGGTGGGGCCGGTCTACAAGGAGCAGGCGGGCGACGATGCCGACCGCCTGCTTGGCACCGCCTACGTCAACGCGCTGATCGCCGCCGCCGAGGTCGGGGCGCGTTCCGTCGCCTTTCCTGCCATTTCCACCGGTGCCTTCGGGTTCCCGGCCGACCGCGCGGCGCGGGTGGCCGTTCTGTCGGTGGCACGGTCGCTGGAAAACCATCCCGAGATCGAGGACGTCCGCTTCGTCTGTTTCTCACAGGAGCAGGCCCGCCTGCATCGCGCGGCGATGGATGCCTTGCGCCAGCTCTCCGGTTAGGCGCGAGCGCCGCATCCGCGCCTGCCGGAGGAACCCGCTCCGCTCCCATGCGTTCCCATCAAATGGATCGCGCGCCGTGGCCGCTCAGCTTCTCCTATGGCCGCGCGTTGCAACAGCCGGCGCTGAAGGCCTGGGCCGGCAACACCGAAAACACCCAGGCGGCGCGCGCGGCGTTCATGGAGCGGGCACGCGCAAACCAGGCTGCAACCCTGGCCCGTCGGGCGGCCTGAGGCCGTCCCCATGACGCCACCCAATGCGGCGCGCGGGCGAAATGTTGCCGCGCCGTCGCGCCGCCGCCTGCCGGCCCATGCGGACCGGGTCGGCGCGCTGGGGGCGGGGCGCGTCACCACCTGATGTGACACGACACATGTGAGACGGGAGGCTACATGGATACCCGATCCGACACCACAGCCCCCCACAGCGGCCAGGCAAACCCAATCCTGCGCTATCCGTTGGGGTGCCTGACCCCGGACGAGCTTGTCGCGTGCCAGGATCTGGACGACCGGGACAAGCTCTCGATCCTGCGTCAGTGGGAACACGATACCGTCGAGCTGCTGGTCGCCGACGAAGAGAACATGAGCGGCGGTGCGCCGCCACCGGTCGGTCTGGCCGAAATCCGTGCGGCCATCCGAGGACTGCGCCAGGATCGCGCGGCCGACGGGGCCGGGGGCCGCGATGGCGAAGCGGTCTCGGTGGCCGACGTTATGACCCGGGCCGTGCGCACCGTGCATTCGGACAATCGCATCCGGGACGTTGCCCGCCAGATGGCCGCCGATGGCGTTGGCCTGTTCGTTGTCCTGGACGGGGACGAGGTGGTCGGGGTCGTGACCGATCGGGATTTGGTGGTGCGGGCGCTGGCTGGGGGCATCGATCCCGACCGTCAGGCGGTCGCTACCGTGATGACGAACCGCATCGTCGCGGTATCCCGGGGCGCTTCGCTGTCCGAGGCCGGCGACATCATGATGGCTGCCGGCGTGCGGCGGCTTTGCGTTCTGGACGACGCGGGCGGCCTGGTCGGTGTGCTGTCACTGACGGACCTTGCGCTGGACGGGCAGGGCGAGGCCGCCATGGGCCGGGTGCTGCGCGGTATCGTGCGGGCCTCGCCCGAAGCGGTGCCGGAGCACGCGCCGGCAACAAGCCGGCACAGCGAGGCCACCCGGCCCGGCGGTCTGCCGGTCTACAGCCTGCGCCCGCAGGTGAGGGCGTAGGCCACGCGGGCACGAACACAGACGACAACGCAGGAGAACGGCGCACATGGGCGAACAGGAACGATGCGAGCGCGACAGCCTGGGGTCCATCACGGTTGCGGCGGACCGATACTGGGGCGCCCAGACCGAACGCGCCCGGCGCAACTTTCCGATCGGTGCGGACCTCATGCCGATCGGGCTGATTCGCGCCCTGGGTCTGCAAAAGGCGGCGGCGGCGCGGGCCAGTGTCGCGCTCGGTGACCTGGACCCCGACCTCGGCGTGGCCATCTCCACCGCCGCCAGCGAGGTCGCGAACGGGCGCCTGGACGATCATTTTCCGTTGCCGGTCTGGCAGAGTGGCAGCGGCACCCAGACCAACATGAACGCCAACGAGGTCATCGCCAACCGGGCCAACGAGATCCTCGGCGCACCGCTGGGCGAGCGCGCGCCGGTGCATCCGAATGACCACGTTAATCGCGCGCAATCGTCCAATGATACTATTCCAACGGCCATGCATCTGGCGGCCCTGCTGGCCTTGCGGGACCACCTGCTGCCTGCTCTGGATCACCTTTCCGGGGTTCTGGCCGAACGCGCGGACGTTTTCGGTGAGCGGGTCAAGCCGGGTCGGACCCACCTTCAGGATGCGGTGCCGGTGACGCTGGGCCAGGAGTTTACCGCCTACGCCCATCAGGTGAAGCAGGCAGCGGACCGCCTGCGGCGGCTGTCGGAGGCCCTGCTTCCGTTGGCCCAGGGCGGCACCGCAACCGGCTCCGGCCTGAACTGCCCGCCCGGGTTCGTGGTGCGCGTCCTGGAGGCGCTGCACGACCTGACCGGCCTGCCGGTGCGCGAGGCGGAAGATCATTTCGTTGCCAATGCCGGGCATGATGTCCTTGTCGATCTGTCGGGCGCACTGGGCGGCACGGCGACGGCGTTGTCGAAGGTGGCCAACGATATTCGTTTCATGGCCAGCGGACCGCGTTGCGGCATCGGAGAACTGACGCTTCCCGCCAACGAGCCCGGGTCCTCCATCATGCCGGGCAAGGTCAACCCGACCCAGATCGAATCGCTGCTGATGGTCTGCGGCCAGGCGCATGGCGATCATGTGGCCGTTGTCCACGGCGCGGCCGGCGGGCAGATGGAGTTGAACGCCTGCAAGCCCTTGATCATCCATGCGGTGCTGCGGCAGATCGGCTTGCTGGGCGACGCGGCACGGTCGTTTGCCGACCGCTGTGTCGCGGGCGTGGAACCGGTGGACGCGCGCCTTGAGGTTCTGGCCGCGCGCTCTCTCATGCTGGTGACGGCCTTGGCGCCAGCGGTTGGCTATGATGCCGCCGCGCGCGCCGCGCACAAGGCGGCCGAGGATGGCTCAAGCCTGCGTGAGGCGGTGCTGGCGCTGGACCTGATGGAACCCGACGCCTTTGATCGCGTGGTCGATGCGCGCGCCATGGCCCTGGGCGTTGCCGCCGAGCGGGCGTGAAGAGCCGCCTGGGGAACTCTGGGCAGGGGCGATGAGTGGACCTCCTGCCCGAGAACGGCGACGATGCCGAGACAGGAGGACATCTTCGGGCGAAACGACCCCGGAGGCCGTGGCCGCATGACGATCACCCCCGCCCCTGGGGCTCCTCCCGGTCGGGCTCCGCCGTCCCTGCATGAACCCAAATGCATGGCAGGCGATCCAGTTGAAATCCGCCTGGCGCCGTCTCGACGACACCGACACCGCGAAGCGGCGTATGGCCTTGATCCTGACGAGTCAGGATCAAGGCCGGTCGGTATAAACGTCTCGTTCTCGATCTTCCAGCGGGTGTGTCCGCAGGCGGCCAGTTCGACGGCGGTGTCACGGTCCACCGGCAGGTCGGTGATGAAACTGAACCGCTGGGTCACCTTTCCCTTGAGATTGGCAATCTCCAGCTCCAGCCAGTTGACGACCAGGGCGTTCTTGCCGTCGCGGATCGGGACATCGGTCATCCAGCGCTAGCGGTCGGCTCGCTTGGCGGTCCCGCGACCGGCGCATGGCCCTTGCGTGACGCCGGAGAAGGCCCTGCGGAAACGGTGGCCTGTCCGGACCCGTGACAAACACGATACCCAACCTGGCGGGCGGGCGGTTCAGCGATCTCCGCCGTTTGGAGCGATCGGACCGCGATAGCGCATGGACATACTCGCCCGGCCTTGTTCCCTGACCAGGTCAACGGCGGACAGAACCGGGTCGAGCGCCAGGGCGAGTCGGGCCAGCGCGTGCAGTTCGGCGGCGTTCATGCCGGACAGACCGGAGGCCAGGCCGGGCAGTCCATCCGTCTGCAGGGTTTTCAGCAGGCGGCTCACGGGGTTCAGCGGCGCCGGGTAGGGGGCCACGACCACCGGCTGTTCTGCGGGCAGGGCGGCCATTTCGCGGGCCAGGCGCAAGGCAGCGCCAAGCCCGCCGATCTGGTCCACAAGTCCGACCTCCCGCGCATCTGCGCCGGTGAAGACCCGACCGCGCGTGGCGCGGTCGAGGGCGCTGCCGGAAAGCTCGCGCGCGCGCCCGACCCGCGACGTGAAGTCGGCGTAGATGGCATCAAGACGCTGGTTCAGCGCGTGACGCGCGGACGGCGAGAAGGGCGCGTTGATGCTCCACATATCAGCGTTGCGGCCCTCCGACAGGCGGGCCCAGGACACGCCCAGGTTGGCCCACAGGGCGCTGGCCACGGGCTTGCCGGCAGCGACCCCGATGGAGCCCGTTACGGTTCCCGGAGAGGCCAGGATGTGGTCAGCTTCCAGCGCGATGAAGTAGCCACCGGACGCGACCACGTTGCCCATCGATACGATGATCGGCGTGCCGCGCTCGCGTGCCTCGGCCACGGCGCGTCTGGCGGTGTCGGAGGCCACATAGTCACCGCCCGGAGAGTCGAGCCGCAGCACGATGGCCGCCACGCGCTCGTCATCCACGGCCTGGCGCACCGCGTCGGCGAGATCACGGGCTCGCAACTGATCGGACACGCCGAAGTCCGGTGTCTCCTCGCCGCCGCCGGGCAGAACGGGCCCCAGGCCATGTATCAAGGCGATGCGGCGAGCGTCCTCAGGCTTCTCGCCGTTCAGTCTGCTGGCATACTCGGTCACCGACAGGCGAGGATGATCGCCAACCTCCGTCTCGATGGCGCGCTGAAAATCGTCGGCGTATCCGGTCTGGTCGATCAGACCGGCGTCCAGGGCCTGGCCGGGTGGCAGCGGGCCGTGATCGATGATCGGGCGCAGCGTCTCCAGCGGGATGCCCCGGGCGGCCGAAACCCCGGCCTGGATCTGGTCGAACCACGAGGTCAGCAGGCGCCGCAGGTTCTCTTCCTGGGGTGGCGGGATGTCGGCCTCCGAGAAGGAACTCAGGGCACTCTTGTATTCCTCGCGCGAGAGCCCGTCGACGGACAGGCCCCACTCACCCAGGGCGTCGCCCAGAAAGGGGATTTCCATTGCCAGCCCGGTCAGGCCGACCTCACCGGAAGGCTGCACCCAGATCGAGCTGAAGGCCGAGGCAAGGTAGAGGGCCTTGGTTCCGCTGCCCCCGGCCGGCATGGTGTCGGCGAAGACCCATGCCGGCTTGCCGCCGGCGCGGAAGGCGTGGATGGCGTCCCGGATCTCCTGGCTTTGTGCCATGCCCATGGCGGGCGAACGCACCCGTGCCACCAGGGCCCTGACGCGATCATCGGCGGCCGCGTTCTCCAGCGCTTCCAGCAGCGCCGGCAGACGCGGACCGGCCCCGTCGATCCCGGGCAGCCAGCCCGACGCCATGCCCTCCCGGAGGTCCTGGTCCAGGTCCAGCGTCAGGATGACGGCGTCCGGGACCGGCGCGGTCGCGGGCAGCAGGCGCGGCACGATCAGCGTCAGCCCGCCGGCGATCAGCACGACCAGCGTGCCAACCACGGCCAGCAGGCCAACCAACAGCTTGCCGAGGACTCGAAACATGCGCGGTGGGCTCCGGGTCAGGGGGTGGGTGAACAAGACTGGGACGACCGCAGCGGCGATCTGCCCCCACGCTAGCGGTCCATGGCGTGATAGGCGGCGTTGGGCATCATGTCCGTGCCGTGCGCCATGCGGTTGGTGTAGTTGAAAAAGGCGGCCACGTCGCTGATATCGAAAATGTCGTCGTCCGAGAAGCCGGCATCGCGCAGGCGCTGGCGGGCCGGCTCGTCGATGTCCTGGGGCTCGGTCGTCAGTGTCCAGGCGAAATCGAGCATGGCGCGGTGACGCGGCGGCAGGTCGGCGACACGGTAGTTCATCACCATCATTTCGCCAAGCTGCGGGTCGCCCGACAGGGCGCGGACGGCCTGCCCATGCGCGACCAGACAATAGTAGCAATGGTTGGCACAACTGACCACGACCGCGATCATTTCGCGTTCCAGCTTGGTCAGGCCGGACTCGTCCAGCATGATGGCATTGTACATTCGCCCGAAGGCCCGCAGCTTCTGCGGATTACCGGTGTAGGCCCGCAGTACGTTCGGCACCAGGCCCAGCTTTTCGGCGCAGGTCCTCAGATACGCCTGGAGGTCCTCTTCGCCGTCGCACCGGTCGGGAATATCCAGGCGGGTGATGTGGTCGGGCTGGGGCATGATCGGCCTCCACGGGCAGGGTTTGCGAGTTCTGCAAGCCTCGCACTCCAGGCATTCGCGCGCAACATCCTGGCGGTGGACGGCGCGGGGCGGGCGGCCGCCCTGCTATTCGCCGATCAACGTCAGGTTGACGCGACGGTTGTGCTTGCCCTTTTTCTCGATCTTGGTGACCGACACCTGGCCGATCTCGCCGGTGCGAGCGACGTGGGTGCCACCGCAAGGCTGCAGGTCGATGCCCTCGACCTCCAGCAGGCGCACCCGCCCCGATCCGGTCGGCGGCTGGACCGACATGGTGCGCACCAGTTCGGGCTGGGCGGCCATCTCTGCGTCCGTGATCCAGCGCACGGAGACCGGCGCATCGCGCGCCACCAACGCGTTCAGCGCCGCCGTCAGGGCCTCCTTGTCCACCGTCTTGTCCGGCAGGTCGAAGTCCAGGCGGCCCTTGCCGTCGCCGATGCTGCCGCCGGTGACACCGCCGGCAACCTGTGAACTGAGCAGGTGAAGCAGGGTGTGCATGCGCATCAGGCGATGGCGGCGCTGCCAGTCGATGCTGGCCGTGACCGTGCTGCCGGGGGCGGGCAGGGCGGCATCGGCGTCGGCCGGCAGATGCATGATGCCGTGGCCATCCGGCGCCTTGCGGGTGTCGGCGATGGTCACGACGGCGCCGTCCGGCAGCACAAGCCGTCCGCTATCCCCGGGCTGGCCGCCGCCCAAGGGATAGAACACGGTGCGATCCAGGCGGATACCGTCCGCGCCGGCCTCCAGGACGGTGGCCTCGCAGGTCTTGAGATAGGCGTCGTCTCGGAACAGGGGCTCGGTCATGGGGGCTCCGTTTCGGCTCATTTGTCCGGGTCGGTCGGCAGCGCCAGCGCGCGCTGGAACAGACTGCGGTCGGCATTGCCGCCCGAGAGGATCAGGCCGACCCGCCGGCCCTCGCCAAGGCCGAGCGCGGTCCGATGACGCAGCAGGGCCGCCAGCGGTGCCGCTCCGGCGCCTTCGGCGACCATGTGGGTGGCCGAGAAATACAGGCTCATGGCGTGCAGGATCTCGTCATCGCTCACGCACAGGACATCTTCGGCCCCGGCCAGGATGGCGGCCAGGGCCTCCGGGTTCGGCTGCCGCACGGCGATGCCGTCGGCGATGGTGTCGGCGCGCTCGCAGGCCACCGGCGCGCCGGCCCGGAACGAGCGACGGTAGGCGTCCACCGTCTCGCTGACCACGCCATAGATCCTGGTCGTCCGGCCCAGCGCCGCGCGTGCCGCCATCAGACCGCAAAGGCCGGACCCCATGCCGATGGGCACCAGAACGGCGTCCAGGTCGGGCGCGGCCTCGAACAGTTCAAGGCCGTAGGTACCGACCCCGGCGACCAGATCTGGATGGAACGAGGGCACGCCGTGCAGCCCTTCGGTCTCCGCCAGGTGGCGGGCATGGGCCATGGCGGCGACGAAGTCCTCGCCGTGCTCGACCAGCCGGGCGCCATAGGCCCGCATGGCCGCGTTCTTTTCCGGATTGTTGCCGTGGGGCACCACGATGGTTGCCGACAGGCCGACCCGCGCCGCGGCCAGGGCAATGGACTGGCCGTGATTGCCGCGCGTGGCGCATGCGACTCCGGTCACTGTCGGGTGTTCGGCCCGCAGCCGGGCCATGTAGACCAGGCCGCCGCGCACCTTGAAGGCCCCGGTGGGATTGGCGTTCTCGTGCTTGACGAGCACCCGGCAGCCGCAGGCGGCCGACAGCAGCGGCCATTCGATCTGCGGAGTGGGGGTCAGCACGCCCGCCAGCATTGCGCGGGCTCGTTCGAGGTCGCTGGCATGCGCCAGAACGGCGGCGTCGGGTCGGGCCGGGGGCGGAGAAGGCTTGAAGCCCATGCGGGCGGACATCGCGCGTTCCTCTTGTCTCGGGGCCGGATCGCCCCGGTGCCATCGCCCGGCCTGGGCGCGCCGGCGCATCGGACTGGCGTGTCGGTTTATAGCGTGCTTTGCTGTCATGCCCCAAGCCCTGGCAATACCTCCTGTCTCGGGACCCGTCATCATGCGTTCTGGACCCCCCGTTCCTCCCGCCGTCGTCTGGCTTGGCGGAACGGGGGGTCCAGAACGCATGATGACGGGTCCCCCGTTCCTCCCGCCGTCGTCTGGCTTGGCGGAACCGGCCTTCTGCCGTTCCTCGCCGGAACCGGCCTGGCGTGGCTGGGCGACGCCGCCGCCGCCGAAACCGCCCGCTTCGCCGTTGTGACTTATGGCGCGGTGATCCTGTCGTTCCTGGGCGGGATCGTTTGGGGGGTGGCCGCCGCCGAGGCACACCGCCTGGACCGTGACGGCAGCGCGGAATTGTTCGCGCTCAGTGTCATCCCGCCACTGGTGGGGTGGTCGGCCCTGTTTCTGCACGGCCCGCACGGGTTCACGCTGCTCGGGCTGGCGTTTCTGGGTCAACTCGCGCTCGATAAGAGACTGCGGGACATGAATCTGGTTCCTCATTGGTGGATCGGTCTGCGTCTGGCCCTGACCACGGGCGTGGTCCTGTGCCTGGCCCTGACGGCTGTGGCCGTGCCGACAGGGGCGAGCTGAGCATTCGGCGCCGTGTTTCGGGGCGTCCGGCCGTCGCTGTAGCCAGGGCGGGGGCGGGCGGTTGTTGGCGGCAGAAAAGATCGGGTTGGCATGGAACGCGGACCGGTGGCGGCGCGTTGGACAGGAAACCCGTGCGACGATCGGGGCGCTTGCGGCCCCTGTGCGCGCGGCCTTTCGGTCTTGCACCGTATTCCCCGAACCAAAGAGGTTGACCGTGTTGCACTTGTTCCAGTTCCGTCTCCGTTCTTTTCGTCAGAGTGCGGCCGTGATGGTCGCCGCCGGCCTGATGGCGGTTCCTGCCGGTGGCACCGCGCTGGCGCAGGACGGCGCGCCCGAGGCACGGCCACAGGCCGTTGCACCGGCCGAGCAGGTCTCGGAGGCGGAAGTTCGGCAGATCGCCGAGGCCACGGTGTCGCTCAAAGCTCTCAATGATACCGTCGAGTCGAAGCTGGCCGAGGCCGCCGGCGATGCCGAGCGCGCCAGTATCCGCCAGCAGGCTCAGGCACGGGCGGTCGAGAGCATCCGCCAGACCGGCCTGACCGTGCCGCGGTACAACGCCATCATCGCTGCGGCGCAGCGGGACGAGGCGCTTCTTGAGCGCATCCGCGTCATCCTCCAGACCATGTGAGGCACGGCTGTGCAGGGCGCCGGTCCGTCGCCGCGCTGGCGGCGGGCGGGGCCGGGGGCGGCCCGGACCGGCGCCGGCGTCAGCCGCCGGCGCGCTCCTGCGGTCGGATGCCATAGAGCAGGCTGTAGAAGACCGGCACCGCGATCAGGGTCAGGACGGTGGCGAACGCCAGTCCGCCCGAGATGGTGACCGCCATCGAGGCAAAAAACGGATCCGTCAGCAGCGGCAACATGCCCAGGATGGTCGTTGCCGCCGCCAGCATCACCGGACGCAGGCGGCTGACGCTGGCGTGGACGACGGCGGTGAAGCGGTCGGCCCGTTCGTCCAGTTGCAGGTCGATTTCTTCCACCAGCACGATGGCATTCTTGATCAGCATCCCGGACAGGCTGAGGATGCCCAGCAGCGACATGAAGTCGAATGCCAGCCCGGTCCCCAGCAGCCCGACGGTCACGCCACAGATGGACATGGGCACCACCAGCCAGATGACCAGCGGTTCGCGTACCGTGCCGAACAGGATCACGGTGATCAGAACCATGATCAGGAAGCCCAGCGGGACCTGGCTCATCAAGGCGCCTTGCGCTTCTGCCGTGTCCTCGATCTCGCCGCCCCATTCGAAGTGGTATCCGGGCGGCAGGTCGATGGCCTCCAGGGCCGGGGCTATCTCGGCATGGGCCTGTGCCACGCTGCGCGCTCCGATCGGGCTGCCCATCACCTGAAGCGTGCGCACGCGGTCGGTGCGGCGCACCAGGGTGTCCTCGGCGACGATCTTCATGCCGTTCAGGATCTGTCCGACCGGGACATACTGACTCTGTCCCTGACTCCAGACCAGACGGTCGTCCAGGGCGGCGACGTCACCACGCTCGTCAGCCGGGGCGCGCATGATGATCGGGATCAGATCGTCGCCGTGGCGAAAGGTCGCGATGCGCACGCCGTCGGTGAAGTATCGCAGGGTCTGCGCCAGATCGGCGCGGCTGACCCCGGCGATGCGCGCCCGGCTTTCTGCGAACTGGGGTCGCATGACGGTCTCGCGCTGGCGCCAGTCGGTGCGGATGTCGGCGATGCCGCCGTCGGCGCGGTATAGCGCCTCGACCTTGTCGGCCAGCGCGCGCAGCATGTCGGGATCGGGGCCGGTGAAGCGGGCGGTCAGCTTGCCGCCGCCGCCGGGTCCGAACATCAGGCGTTCGGTGAAGACCTGAGCATCGGGCAGGCGCGCCGACAGATCGTTGCGGACGGCGTCGATCATGGCCGGGATGTCCTCACGCGCGCGGGTGGTGACGATCAATTGGCCATAGGCGGGGTTGGCCGCTTCGGGGGCATAGGTCAGCATGAAGCGGCTGGCGCCCCGGCCGACGAAGGTGCTGACGGTTTCGGTTCCCTCGCGATCCATGACGAAGGCCTCGGCCTCATGCATGGCGTCGTCCACGGCCCGGATGTCCGTGCCTTGGGGCAGCCAGACATGGACGTAGAACATGGGCGTGTTCGAATACGGAAAGAACCCCTGCTTGACGGCGCCGAAGCCCACCACGCACACGGCCGTGACGGCGGTCAGCACCAGCGCGGTCAGCCAGCGCTGGCGCAGTGCGCCGCCCAGGACGCCGCGATAAAGGGCATAGGCTCGCCCTCCATAGGGGTCGTCATCGCCATCGGCGCCGTTCGGTCCTGGCCTGGCGGGCCGGAACAGCATGGCCCCGAACAGCGGCGTGACCATGACCGCCAGCACCCAGCTCAACAGCAGGGAAATACCGATCACGGCGAACAGCGAGAAAAGAAACTCTCCGGTGGTGTCCGGAGACAGCCCGATGCCGGAAAACGCCATGATGCCGATGACGGTGGCCCCCAACAGCGGCCATTGAGTCTGGCGCGTGACCGTGCTGGCGGCCTTCACCGCCCCCATGCCCCGGCGCATGTTCATCAACATGCCCTCGGCCACCACGATGGCGTTATCGACCAGCATCCCCATGGCGATGATGAGTGCCCCCAGCGAGATGCGCTGAAGCTGGATGCCGCCCAGCCACATGAAGAACACGGTGCCGAACACGGTCAGGAACAGGATGGAGCCGACCACGACACCGGCGCGCCAGCCCATGAACAGGCAAAGGGCCAGCACGACGATGGACACCGAGGCCAGCAGGTTGACCAGGAATCCCTTGACGGACTCCTCCACCACGGCGGCCTGATCATAGATCGTGTGCAGTTCGACGCCGACCGGCAGATTCGGCATCATGGCGTCCAGGCGGGCGGAGACTGCGGCGCCCACCTCGACGATATTGACGTCGGTCAGGCCGGCCACCGCCAGCGTGATGGCCGGTTCTCCATTGAAGCGGATCAACTGGTCGGGCGGGGTCTGGCGCCCCAGGCTGACTGTCGCGACGTCCGACAGGCGAATCATGGCGGTGCTGCCCGGCGCGCCGACGCGCATGTCCCGGACCGCCGCGACCGAATCGAAGGCGTCGTCCACCGACAGCCGTACGCGCGCGTTCCCGACGGTGACGGCGCCGTTGGGCTGGATGTCGTTTTCCGCATCCAGAAGGGTGATGCCCTGGCTGATCGAGGCGCCCAGCCTGGCCAGCTTGTCCTGGGGGATCTCGATGTGGATTTCGGGGACGGGCTCGCCCGCTGTCTCGACCTTGGCCACGCCCGGCACGGTCAACAACTCGCGCCGCAGGGTCTTGGCGATGGCGATGCGTTCCAGATCGGAATAGCCGGGCGCGGTGATGGCGTAGAACAGCCCGAAGACGTCGCCGTAGTCGTCCACGACGCGTGGCGCCTGGGCATTGTCGGGCAAGTCGGCACGGGCGTCGTTGACGCGGTTGCGCAGTTCGTCCCAGACCTGCGGCAATTCATCGCCATCAAAGGTGTCCTGGATAACGACCGTGATTTCCGAGACACCGGGTTTGGAGACCGATCGGATCTCTTTCAACTGCTCCAACTGCTGGATGGCCGATTCCAGCGGCTCGGTCACTTCCTCCTCGACCTCCAGCGCGGCGGCGCCGGGGTAGGCGGTTATGACCTTGGCTTCCTTGATGGTAAAGGCGGGGTCTTCCAGACGGCCCACGGACAACAGGCCGTACAGCCCGCCCAGCAGGCAGATCAGGATGATCAACCATGTGTTGACCGGCTTTTCGATCGACAGGCGGGCGACATCCATGATCCCGCTCCTACTCGTCGCCCATGGGGCGGACACGCATGCCCTCGCGCAGGGCATGCACGCCGGCGGTTACGACCCGTTCGCCGGGTTCCAGGCCCGCGTCCAGAAGCGCAGCCGTGTTGGTGAGTTGCCTGACCGTGACCGGGCGGCGTTGCAGCGCGCCGTCGTCGCCGGTGACGACCCAGACGAAGAAGCCCCTGGCGTCGAGCGCATCCCCGGCCGGGCGCCCCGGGCGGTCCGGCACCAGCGCCCCGGGCGGCACCGTGACGGCCCCTTCGACCGGCGTTTCCGGCCTGACCCGGGCGCGGATGGTGGCGGTCATTCCGGGCAGAATGTTAACGTCCTCCGGTCGCGGCATCCCGAAGGCGATATGATAGGTCTGGGCGACGTCGTTGGCCTCGGTCGAGATTTCCCGGAACGCCAGTGGAAAGGTTCGGTCGGCCAGAAAGGGGAACACCGCCTCCACCTTTACGGCGTCCTCGTCGCGTGTGCGTGCCACGAGGTATTCCGGGATGTCGGCGGTCACCCTCAGCTCGCTGACATCCTGAAGGCGGACGACGGGCTGGCCGGCGCTGACGTTGGTATAGGTGTCGAGCAGGCGGCGGCTGACGATGGCGTCGAAGGGCGCGCGCAGCGTGGTATAGGCCAGATCCTGGCGCGCCTGCTCCAGTTCAACCTCGGCCAGGTCAAGGGCGTTGCGGGCATCGTCGAAGGCCTGTCGTGGGACCGCGTTCTGTCCGACGAGTTGCTGCTTGCGGTTGAAGTCCTGCTCGGCAGACGTGAGGTTGACCTTGGCCTGTCGGACCCGGCGTTCGTAGGTGTCCGGGTCCAGCCGCGCGATCAGCGTGCCCTGGTTCACGAAGCCGCCCTCATGCACCGGCATGGCTTGCAGCAGACCCTGAACCCGAAACGACAGGTCCACGGTCTGCACGGCCTCGGTGCGGGCCGCGAATTCGTGTACCTCTACTCCGTCGGCCGCCTTGGCCAGAGCGATACGCGCCGGGCGGGCAGGCGGTTGCGATCCCGCCTCGGAGGTGGCGACGGTGGCGGGGGTGGTTGCGTCGGCCGCGCGCGCGGTCGGGCTCAGGGCGACGGCGATCAGGAACAGAAGTGCGAAACGGCGCGGCGCAAGCACGCGCGTGAAGAAGCGAGGGCGCATGAAATCATCCGGGAGTAGACTGGTCGGGCACTAAGCATAGCCCAACCCCTGACGGGGATCTATCGCGGTGCGCACCCGGCTCGCGCTCGCCAAGGGCGTCCGGGCCATGCTAGAAGGCGGCGATCCTGGCTCCGGCCCCATCGTCCGGGACGAATCGACATGCCTGTCATGCAAGAGGCGCTGTCCGCGCACGTTCAGGCCCAGGGCGCTCGCCTGCTGTTTGCCTGCCGGGTCGGCGAGGCCGTTGACGGCACCGTCGCCGGCCGCAATCAGCCGGCGCCACCCGGGGTGCGATTTATCCATGCGCGCCCGCCAAAGTGGTATCTGACGCTGGCGGAGGGGCCGGACGGGCTGGACGGTCCGGCGCCCGACCAGTGGGGCTGGGACCTGCGCAAGGTGCTGCGGCTGTTGCTGCGCTCCAACCCGCTGGTCTGGTCGTGGCTGTCCAGCCCGGACGTGCTGGCCGATCCTGAGGGGTTGGCGGCCGCGCTGCGCGATCTGGCGGGGGCGGGGTACAGCCGCCGCGCGCTCGGCCATGCTTTGTGGGGCGAGGCGCGCAAGGCGCTGACCGCCTTCCTTGATCGCGGCGAGGCGCTGAGCGCCACAAAGTCGCTGAAAGCGGCGCGCGCGCTGTTGGCCCTGCGCTGGCTGGAGACGCGCGCCACCCTGCCGCCGCTGGCCCTGGACGCGCTGATGGACCAGGGCGCGCCGATGCCACCGGACGATGTTCGCGCCGAGATCGACGCCGTCCGGACCGGACCGGCGGAGCGTCACCCGGCGCTGTACCGCTGGATCAACGAAGAGCTGGACAGCGCGGCGGAACGCTGCGCGGCCCTGCCGGAGGGCGCGCCCGACATCGCCGCCGCCGAGGGGCTTTACCGCGCCTACCTGCTGGCGGACACTGGCGCCGGCACCATCCTTCGTTCCGACAACCAGGGAGAGCCCGCGTGAGCCCCTCCGCAGATCCCGTCGTCATCGTCTCTGCCGCCCGCACGCCGATGGGCGGGTTCCAGGGTGAGTTGTCCGGCCTTACGGCCACCGAACTGGGCGCCCACGCCATCCGCGCCGCGATGACGCGCGGCGGCGTCGGCGCCGATGCCGTGGACGCCGTTCACATGGGCTGTGTGCTGCCGGCCGGCGTCGGCCAGGCGCCGGCGCGTCAGGCCGCCCATGGCGCCGGCCTGCCGTGGTCGGTGGGTTGCACCACCATCGGCAAGGTCTGCGGCTCGGCCATGAAGGCAGCGATGATCGCCCATGACGAGCTGGTGGCCAACGCCCATGACGTGATCGTCGCCGGCGGCATGGAGAGCATGAGCAACGCCCCCTATCTGCTGGACAAGGCGCGCGGCGGCTATCGACTTGGTCATGGTCAGGTGCGCGATCACATGTTCCTGGACGGGCTGGAGGACGCCTACGAAACCGGCCGCCTGATGGGGACCTTCGCCGAGGACTGCGCGGCCCACTACGGGTTCTCGCGCGAGGACCAGGACGCGTTCGCCATATGTTCGCTGGACCGGGCGCGCGCGGCGACATCGTCGGGCGTGTTCGCCAGGGAGATCGCTGCCCTGTCCGTGCCGGCCGGCAAGGGCAGCGAGATCGCCATCGATACCGACCAGAACCCGCGTCTGGCCAGGCCCGAGAAGATCCCTACCCTGAAGCCGGCCTTCCGGAAGGACGGCACCGTGACCGCCGCCAACGCGTCCAGCATTTCCGATGGCGCGGCCGCTCTGGTGCTTACGCGCGCCTCGGTGGCCGAGCAACGGGGCTGGACACCGCTGGCGCGTATCGTTGGCCACGCCACCCATGCGCGCGAGCCGCACTGGTTCACGACCGCTCCCATCGGCGCCATCGAGAGCCTGATGGACCGTACCGGCTGGCGCGTGGGTGAGGTCGATCTGTGGGAGGTCAATGAGGCCTTTGCCGTCGTCACCATGGCGGCGATGAAGGATCTGGACATCCCGCGCGAGGTCATGAACGTTCACGGCGGCGCCTGCGCGCTGGGCCATCCCATCGGGGCCTCTGGCGCGCGCCTGGTGGTGACACTGCTGAACGCCCTCAGGGAACACGATCGCCGCCGGGGCGTTGCCTGTTTGTGCATCGGCGGCGGCGAGGCCACCGCCCTGGCCGTCGAGCGGATGGACTGACCCGACCCGACCCGACTCTAACTGGATTTCTCAAGGAGAGGCCACCATGCCAACCGTTCTCGTTACCGGCGCCAGTCGCGGGCTGGGACTGGAGTTCGTGCGCCAGTACCGCGCCGATGGCTGGGAGGTCATTGCCACCTGCCGCGATCCCTCCCGCGCGCCGGACCTGGAACAGAGCGGCGCCGAGGTTCATGCCCTGGATGTGACCGATGACGTCGCGTTGTCCGGGCTGGGGCGTTCGCTGACCGGGCGGACCATCGACGTCCTGATCAACAACGCCGGCATTTATCCGCTCAAGGGGCCGCAGGGCAGCTTTGGAGACATCCCGCCTGAACCCTGGATGGAGACCCTGCGAACCAACGTGGTGGCCCCGTGGAAGGTGGCGGAGACCTTCGTCGCCAACCTGGAACGGGCCGAACGGCCGGTGCTGGCGACCGTGTCGTCCAAGATGGGCAGCATCGGGGATGCGGCCTCGCCCGGTTCGGTGGTCTACCGGTCCTCCAAGGCGGGCGTGAATATGGTGATCAAGTCGCTGTCCATCGAACTCGGACCGCGCGGCATCATCTGCCTGGCGTTCCATCCCGGGTGGGTCAGGACCGACATGGGTGGCCCCAATGCCCTGATCACGCCGGAACAGAGCATCACCGGACTGCGCTCGCTGATCGCCGCCGCCACCCCGGCCGACAACGGCCGCTTCCTGGCCTATGACGGTGCGGAGGTGCCCTGGTAGGCTCCGAACCATGCCAGCGTGGCCGGCGCCCGCCTGCGGCGGCCCCCCCGGCTGTGTCACGCGCCGGAGGCGTTCCGGGCCTCGGGGACGCCCTCGCGCAGGTGGCGCACGATGTCGCGCAGCGAGGCCGGCTTGCGAAGCAGGGCGTCCGCGCGCTGGCGCAGGCGGTCCAGCTCCCGCGTGGAGCGCGCCGCCTGGCCCGTGATGATGATGATGAACACGGGCGCGCCACCGCCGCGCAGGCGGTCGATCAGCCAGTGACCATCGCGCTCGGGCATGCGCAGGTCGGTGATGACGGCGCGCGCGGGGTCGCCCAGGTGTATTTCCAGCGCCTGCTGGCCATTGAGCGCCACGGTGACACGGTAGCCGATGGCGGCCAGGAAGCCCGCGATCTCCTGTGCCGCTTCTTCCTCGTCGTCCACCACCAGGACATGCGGCGGCGCCTGCCGGCCGTCGTCGCGGGGCATCGTGGGCGCGCCCGCCCATGGGTTGGCGGTTTCCCTCTGTTCGGTCTCCGGTAAACTGGCCGGGCGGCCCTGGCGCACGCGTGGCAGCAGGATAAGAAAGACCAGGCCTTCTTCTGTGTTCCCGGCGGTCAGCGATCCGCCCATGTCGTTGATGAAACCCAGGCTGATGGACAGGCCGAGGCCGGTGCCCTGGTCTCCGGTCTTGGTGGTAAAGAACGGATCGAACATCCGCCGGCTGACCTCATCGGAGATGCGGGGGCCGTTGTTGGCCAGTTCGATGCGCAGGTGATCGCCGTCGTCGTCCAGCGATGCCGTGATTCGCACGCGCGGGGCATCGCCGTCGCGCAGTCGCGCGCCCTCGTCCGACAGCAGCGCATCACGCGCGTTGCGCAGGATGTTGACCAGGACCTGCTCCAGTTGGTGCTGGCGGCCGATGGCCTGCGTTTCACCAAGGCGGTCGTCGATCTCAAGATGGATATTGTCGTCGCGATAGATCTTGTCCACCAGGGTGCGCGCGGCCTGGATGGCGCGTGACACGACGAACGGCTGAATCGCGCCGGTGTCACGCCGGCTCAATCCCTGCATGTACGAGATCACCTCGAACAAGCGCACGACCTGTTCCTCGATGGCGGCGAACCCGCGCTGTGCGAGCATGGGGTCGGCTATGCCACTTTGTCGCTTCAGGCGTTCCAGCGCGCCCTCCGCCTTCAGGCGGATGATATTGAGGGGCTGGCTGATCTCGTGCGCCAGGCTGGCCGACATCTCGCCCAGAAGGGTCAGCTTGGCAGCGTGCTGGAAGCGCGCTTCCAGTTCGCGGCGCTCGGTCATGTCCTCGGTGATGACCAATCCCTCGACGCTCTGGCCATCATTGGACGGCATGACGGCGAAGGTGACGCGGGTCAGCACCTGGCGACCGTCGCGGCCCTGGAACTCGCGCTCGAACACGTCCACATACCCCGGACGGGGCTGGCCATCGGCCAGTCTTCGGGCCTCGGTGGCCGTGGTATCGGGCACCAGCAGATCGGTATAGGCCATGCCGCGCAACTCGTGGGCCGACAGCCCGAGCATGCGTTGTGCCGCCTCGTTGGTTTCCATCACGCGGCCGTCGCTGGACAGCGTCATCATGCCGAACGGGGCCAGGGTGAAGATGTTGCGGAACTTCAGTTCGCTGTCCGACAGCGCCCGTTCGACCTGCTTGCGCTGGGCGATATCGATGAAGGTGGTCAGGCAGGCGCCGTCACCGGTCTGCATCTCGGGCATGGGCTGGCTTTGGACCAGGCATTCGGTTTCGTCGCCGTCCCGGCCCAGCACGCGGATTTCGTCACTGGCGGCGGCCCCGCTCATGACCTTGTCCAGATGTCGTGAGAGAATGGCGTGGGAGGCAGGGTGAACGAAAAGATGGAGAGGCTTGTGTTCCAGGTCTGGCGTGGCGCCCTGAAACAGCCGCGCCGCCTTGCGGTTGGCGCTGACGATGGTGCGCCGATCCGAGATCAGGCAGTAGCCCACCGGTGCGGCATCGAACAGGGCCGCATAGCGCGATACCATGGCTTCGTTCAGCTCTCGGGCGTAACGCAGCTCCTCGTTCTGGGCGCGCAATTCCTCCTGGTGAGTGGCGAGGTCCTCAAGGGCTGTTTCGAGCGCGTGGCTCTGATCGCGGTGCGCGGCCACGTCGCGATCTGCCATCTCAAGGCGCGCCCGCAGATCCGCGATCAGGGCGACGGTCTCGTCGGGGTCGGTGGCCGGCGCGGGCGCGCTGCCGTCGTCCTCGGTGGTCGCATTTGGCGCCACGGTGGCCTCCTTGTCTCCGCGCCGTGCTGCCCTCGGCGCAACGGATCGGCAAGCATAGGGCATTCGGTCAGCGGCGAAAACGCGGCGGAAGAAGGAGCGAACCCCTGGCCCGTGTGTCCATCCGAGGGAGGCCGGGCGGACGAAAGCGGCCGTTCTCAGCCTGGGGGCGGGTCGGCCTCGGTCAGGGGATCGTCCGTGCCGCCGTGCCACTCGGCCCGGACCAGCGGGTCAGCTTCCGCCGCCAGGTGGCGGGCGCGCAGGTCGGCCAGATCGTGCTCCGTCGCGTTCGTCCCCAACCGCCGCAGCGCCCACACGGCCGCGCCCCGGACCAGGGCGGAATGGTCGTCCAGGCGGCGCAGGGCCACCGGCGCAAGCCCGTCAGCGCCACTGTTGCCCAACGCGATCAGGACGTTGCGGACAATGCGGTCGCGCCCCGTGCGCTTGATGGGCGAGCCGGCAAACACGGCGCGAAAACCAGCATCGTCCAGATCGGCCAGGTCGGCGAGACGTGGCGCCCTCAATTCCAGGCGTGGCAGCAGGGCGTCATGGCGTGTGGCGGTGGCGAAGCGGTTCCAGGGGCAGACCGCCAGGCAGTCGTCACAGCCATACACGCGATTGCCCATGCGTGCGCGCAGCGGGCGGGGGACGGGCCCCTTGTGCTCGATGGTCAGATAGCTGACGCACAGTCGGGCGTCGATGCGATACGGCGCCGCCGGGTCGAGCGCGCCGGTCGGGCAGGCGATCAGGCAGCGCCGGCAGCTTCCGCACCGGTCGGTGTGGGACAGGTCGTCGGCCACCTTCAGTGTGGTCAGGATCTCGCCCAGGAACAGCCAGGAGCCGAACCGGCGCGAGACCAGATTGGTGTGTTTGCCGGCCCAGCCGAGCCCGGCCCGCGCGGCCAACGGTTTTTCCATTACCGGCGCGGTATCCACGAACACCTTGACCTCGCCGCCCATGGTTGCGTGAATCCACCGTGCCAGCGCCTTGATACGGCTTTTCAGGACGTCGTGATAGTCGCGCCCCTGAGCGTAGACGCTGATGGTCCCGCGGTCGGGCCGGGTCAGCATGTCCAGCGGGTCGTCTGCCGGCGCGTAGTTCAGTCCCAAGCTCAGGACAGAGACCGCAGCCGGCCAGAGCGTCCCGGGGTCGCCGCGCCGCTCCCGGGTTTCCGCCATCCAGGCCATGTCGCCATGGCGGCCCTGGTCCAGGAACAGGCCCAGGTCGTGGCGCGTCTGTTCGGGCAGGCGCGCCGGCGTTACGGCGACCGCGTCCAGACCCTCTGCCGTGGCGCGCTCAAGGATGGCGAGGCGGCGGGCGCTGGCGGCCGCTTCGTCATCGCGGCTGGCCGCGACGGCATGGTCGGGCGCTGGTCGATCCGGCAACGGCAGGGGCTCCGGCGCGTTGGCAACAAGAGACGGGCACGGTATGACAGAGGCAGAGCGTTGCATGGTCGTCGCGCGGGGTAAAGGGTGGCGCCGCCGATCCGGTCCGATCCGGTCGGCTCGGTGTGGCGTATCATGAACAGGGTTGCTGCCGCGGCGACGGGCGGGACGACCGCCAGGTAACGACATTGAACGCGAGGACGGGACATGGCGCTGGAACTGGTAACGGTGTTCGGAGGCAGCGGCTTCATCGGTCGCCAGATCGTGCAGGACCTGGCCGCGCGCGGGGTGCGCGTACGGGTGGCCGGGCGCGATGTGACCAAGGCGGCCTTGCTGAAGCCGATGGGTGATCTGGGGCAGATCGCCCCGCTCAAGGTGAATGTACGCGACGACGCGCAGGTTGCGCGGGCCGTCGAGGGCGCGGATGCGGTCATCAACCTGATCGGCATCCTGTACGAAAGTGGTCGGCGCACCTTCCAGGCCATGCACGTTGACGCGCCGGAGCGAATCGCGCGCCTGTCGCGTGCCGCTGGCGTCACGCGCCTGGTCCACATGTCGGCCCTGGGGGCCGACCCGGACTCGACCGCCCGATATGCTCGCACCAAGGCGGAGGGCGAGGCGGCCGTCCATCGGCATTTTCCCGAGGCCAGCATTCTGCGGCCTTCGGTCGTGTTCGGGGCGCACGACTCGTTCTTCAACATGTTCGGCGCCATGACGCGGCTGCTGCCGGTGCTGCCGTTCTACGTCAAGGATGGCTTCCGAAGCAGCCGCGACGAACAGGGGCGGCCGGCCATTGATCTGGGCGGGTCCGGCGGGCCGCGTTTTCAGCCGGTTTATGTCGGTGACGTCTCGGCTGCCGCGCTGGCCTGCCTGAGCGCCCCGGCGTTCCAGGGCCGGATCTTTGAACTCGGCGGGCCGCGCGCCTACAGCATGCGCGAGATCATGGACCTGGTGGTCGAGCAGACGGAGCGCCGAACTCGTGTCGTGCCTGTGCCGTTCTGGGTCGCGCGGCTTCAGGCCAGGGCGCTGGGGTGGCTGCCCAAGCCGCTGATCACCGAGGATCAGGTGCGCCTGCTGGAGACGGACAACGTCGTGACCGGCACCCGCCCCGGATTCGAGGCGTTGGGCATAGAGCCGGCGGCGGCCGAAGCGGTGCTGCCGACCTACATGCACCGCTTCCGCCCGCATCACCGCAACGTCATTCTGCGTGCCCCGGGCCGGCGCGGCGCGCCCTGATCCGGGGCGGGCGGCGCGCGGGGCTCCAGCCCACTGCGGCGCAGGTGTCGCGGGCGCGGCCCGGGTCAAGGTCCGCGATCCCGGTCACGGTTGCGCCCGGGCTGGTCGGTACCTGCGCCAGGAAACATGGCGCCGAACTTGCCGGCACCGATCAGCGCCACGCGCACCGGTCCTTCACCCGACGCCAGACGCCGGTTCACCAAGCCTGTCAGCCCCATCGCAGCCGTTTCCCCCCGCGGTTACCCGTGGTTATTTGTTTATCGCGCGGGCGTGCGGGCGCCTTCTCCCGGTATCGGCCGGGTGGCGCAAGTCTTGACCAATCGGCCGGCGCCGGCAAGATGCCCTTGGGTCAGGAAACGCGGCCGGGTCCGGATCAAACGGGAGTCTCGGCGCGTGCCGGCTCGTGCTATAAGCCGGGATGGCCACCAGATACACTCACGGACGGGGCCGGCGCGCGCCGGCCCGAACCGGCAGGGAAGGAAAGCACATGACGCCGCGCACGATCCTGGTTCATGTTGATGATACCGACCTGTGGCGCGCCCGCCTTGAGATCGCGCGGGGTCTCCTCGGCGATGATCCGGCGAACGGCCACGTGATGGGTCTTTATGGCGTGGTCGATCAGACCGAGCGCCACCCCTACACCCGGCTGGCGTCGGGCGATTTCATGGCCAAAGTGGACGCGGCCGAGGGGCCGTTCCGCGCCGCTTGCGAGGCGCTCGGCCTGTCGTGTGGCTGGCACGGGGTTCACGGGGCCGACACCGACCTGATCGGACTTCAGATGGCTGCCAACCAGCAGACCGTTGATCTGGCCGTGGTGTCGCAGCCCCGCCCAGAGGATGCCGGCCGTACGCTGACAAATGAGGTTATCGAGCACATGGCCACCACGGGCGGACGCCCGCTGTTGGTGCTGCCCTACATCACGCGGGCCTTCCCGCGCCCCAAACGGGTGGTGGTGGCGCTGAACGAGGACGGTGCCAGCGCGCGTGCCATGTCCGATGCCCTGCCGCTTCTGCTGGACAGCGAGAGCGTCACGCTTCTGGCCATCAGCCCAGACCCTGTGGGCCAGCAGTGGCGTTGGGAGGCCCACCGTGACACCCTGGCCCGACATGGTGTCACGGCGCGGATAGAGCATGAGATTCCGGGCGATATTCCGGTCTCGGAATTGATCCTGTCGCGCTGCGCCGACCTGGCCGCCGACATGCTGACGCTGGGCGCGCACGGCGCCTATGACCCGCGCCACCGCCGCCGGGGCAACGTGACCAGGGTCATGCTGCCCAGCCTGACCCTGCCAGTACTGATCTCGCGCTGATCGCACGCCGGAAGCGGGGCGGACGGCAGACCGCCCGCCCCGCCCGCATCGGGGCACGCCGGATCAGATCGCGGCGGCCATGACCTGGCTCATGCGCCGGGCGAAGGCGACCGGATCGCTTGGGGCCTCGCCCTCGACGATCAGGGCCTGATCCAGCAGCAGCAGCCCCATGTCCGAAAGCGCCTCGGCGCCGCCGTTGGCGGCCCGGGATGCCAGGCTCCGGATCAGGGGATGGGCCGGGTTTATCTCCATGATCCGCTGCGGCCCCGGCCCCATGGTCTGGCCAGCCTGCTTGAGCATGCGTTCCAGGTGGATGCTCATGCCGCCGTCCTCGGCCACCAGGCAGACCGGGCTTTCCTTGAGGCGGCTGGAGGCGCGCACCTCCTTGACGGCGTCGCCGAGCTGTTCCTTGAGCGCCTTGGCCAGGGCCTCGACCTGATCGCTGGGCGCCTTCTCTGCCTCGTCCTTGGCCGCGTCGCCGTCCGGGTCGGCGATGGCGTCCAGGCCGTCGGCGCTGCCGCCGGCGGATTTGAAGGCCTTGTCCTGATAATCGGCGATGGCGCCGACCCAGAACTCATCAACCGGATCGGTCAGCAACAGCACCTCGACGCCCTTGGCACGGAAGCCCTCCAGTTGCGGCGAACGTTTCAATGTCTCGGCATCGTCACCGGTGATGTAATAGATCGCCTCCTGCCCCGTTTTCATGCGGCCGACATAGTCCGCGAGCGAGACCCAGCCCTCGGCCGTGGAAGAATGGAAGCGGGCCAGCTCCAGCAGATCCTCGCGGCGGCTGAAGTCCTCGTATAGACCTTCCTTAAGAACCGCACCGAAGGTGTCCCAGAAGGCCGCGTATTCTTCAGCATTCTCGGCGCGCTTTTTCAGGTCTCCCAAGAGCCGCGTGACCAAGCCGTTCTGGATTTTCTTCAGAACCGGGTTGTGTTGCAGCATTTCGCGGCTGACGTTCAGCGGCAGGTCGGCCGAATCCACGATGCCGCGCACGAACCGCAGATAGGACGGCAGAACATCCGGGGCGTCATCGGTGATGAAAACGCGGTTCACGTACAGCTTGACGTGGGTCTTGCGCTCGGGCTGAAAGAGGTCGAAGGGCTTCTGTGAGGGGATGAACAGCAAACCTGTGTATTCGATCGCACCCTCGGCCTTGAAATGCAAGGTGTGCCAGGGATCGTCAAAGGCGTGGGCGACGTGCTTATAGAACTCTGTATACTGGTCGTCGGTGATTTCCGAGCGCGGGCGCGTCCACAGCGCCGAAGCCTCGTTGATGGTTTCTTCCGACGGGTTGCCTTCTTCATCCTTGTCCAGAAGAACAACCGGAATGGCGATGTGGTCGGAGTACGTCTTGACCGTGGAGCGCAGGCGCCAGGGCTCCAGGAAGTCCTCGGCGTCCTCGCGCAGGTGCAACACGACGCGGGTGCCGGGGGCGCTGACCTCGGCCTCTGACACGGTGAAGCTGCCGGAGCCGTCGCTGTCCCAATGCCAGCCCTGGTCTTCGCCGGCGCGGCGGGTGAACACCTCGACCTGCTGGGCGACCATGAAAGAGGAATAGAAGCCCACGCCGAACTGGCCGATCAGGTTGGCATCGCCCTTCTTGTCGGCGGCCGCGAGCTGCCTGACGAAGGCCTCGGTGCCGGATCGGGCGATGGTGCCCAGGTTGTCGATCAGCTCCTCGCGGTTCATGCCGATGCCGTTGTCGGCAATCTCGATCGTCTTGGCGTCCTTGTCCACCTTCAGGGAGATGCGGAACTCGCCCGCGCCCTCCCGCAACGCCGGCGTGGTCAAAGCCTCATAGCGCAGCTTGTCGCAGGCGTCAGAGGCATTCGAGATCAATTCTCGCAAGAAAATCTGGCGGTCGGAGTACAGCGAGTGGACGACAATATCCAGCAGCTTGGTGACTTCCGCCTGAAAGGAAAGCCGTTCTTCCGTCATGAGGGCGACCCTGTTGCTGTTGACCCCTGTCCGCCGGCGGGCGGCGCTTCGGCGGGGCGGGAGGGGAGGAAAGGCGTGCTTCGGCGCGTCGATATGGGCCAATGGATGCGCCGGCGCAACCCCGCGTGCGCGGGCATTCCGCCTAGGACCGTGGTCACGAATGAGTCATACTGGCGGCGAAGCGGCGGCCGTCCCGGTCCATGAATACGGCCGGGTCGGCGCTGACTCCGGGAAGGGCTTTCCGCCCCGCGATGCGATGCGGGGCCGGTTCGACCCGATGCGTACATGACCGCGAGTGGGAGACATAGATGGACATTCCCTTGCAGATCGCGTTTCACGGTTTGGACCACTCTGACGCGGTCGAAGCCCGCGTGCGGGAGAAGGTCGAAAAGCTGGGCCAGTACAGCGATCTCATCACAAGCTGTCGGGTGGTGATCGAGGTTCACCACAAGAATGTCTCCAACCTCCATCGCAAGGGGGAACCCTACCACATCACGATCACCTGCAAGGTTCCCGGGGACGACCTGGTGGTGCGCCGCGATCCCAAGGAACCGAAGGCGCACGAGGACATCAACATCGCGCTCCGCGACGCCTTCGCCACCATGGAACGGCGGGTCAAGGAACATACCGCGCGCGTCAAGGCCGGCTGATCGCCCCGTGCGCGTTTCGGTGCGTTCCGATGGCCCGGCCCGGATGATAGGGCCGGGCCATTGTGCCCGTCCGGTCCCTTTCGGCCATCGCATGCTTGCCAAGCGGTCCCGCCGGTTCCATCCTCTGGGGCGTGATGACTGTTCCGGACGACCGCGCGCGGGTGTGGGCCGTCCTCGGCCCGACCAACACCGGCAAGACCTGGCTGGCGGTCGAGCGCATGCTCGGCCACCCGTCCGGCATGATGGGGTTCCCACTGCGCCTGCTGGCGCGTGAGAACTATGAACGGGTCGTGCGTGCCAAGGGTGCCGATCAGGTGGCGCTGATCACCGGCGAGGAGAAAATCGTCCCGGCCGGGGCGCGCTATTTCCTGTGTACCGTCGAAAGCATGCCGGTTGGCCGTGCGGTGGACTTCCTGGCCATCGACGAAATCCAGCTTTGCGCGGATGCGGAGCGCGGGCACGTCTTCACCGATCGCCTGCTGAACGCGCGCGGGCGTGCCGAGACCATGTTCCTGGGCGCGGCCACCATGGAACCGCTGTTGCGCCGCCTGTTGCCCGATTGCCTGTTCGAGACCCGGCCGCGCTTTTCCCGCCTGACCTATACAGGGCCGCGCAAGCTGACCCGACTGCCGCGTCGCAGCGCGGTGGTGGCGTTCTCCGCCGGCGATGTCTACGCCATCGCGGAACTGGTGCGGCGCCAGCGCGGCGGGGCGGCGGTGGTCATGGGTGCGCTCAGTCCGCGCACCCGCAATGCCCAGGTGGATCTCTATCAGAACGGCGAGGTGGACTACCTGGTGGCAACCGATGCCATCGGCATGGGCCTGAACATGGACGTGGATCATGTCGCCTTCGCGGCGCTTGAGAAGTTCGACGGCACCCGCCAGCGGCCCTTGCGCAGCACCGAAGTCGCCCAGATCGCCGGCCGCGCCGGGCGCTACATGACCGACGGCACCTTTGGTGGCACGGCCGAGGTTGGTGCCCTGCCGGCCGAGCTGGTGGAGCGGGTGGAGAGCCACCAGTTCCAGGCCGTGCGTGGCATCCAGTGGCGCAACAGCGCGCTGGAGTTCGCTTCCGTCGCGGCCCTTCACAACAGCCTCAACGCGCCGGCGCCCCTGGCCGTTCTCAGCCGCACGCGGGGCGCGCCCGACCAGTTGGCGCTGGAGCGGCTGACGGCCGAGGACGACATCCGCGCCCTGGCGCGCGGGCGCGAGGCCGTCTCCCTGCTATGGGACGTCTGTCGCGTGCCGGATTTCCGCAAGATTCATGAGGAAACGCACAGTCGCCTTCAGGGCCAGATGTTCCGTTATCTGATGGGGCGGCCGGGGCGGCTGCCGACGGACTGGCTGGCCGGCCAGATCAAGCGGCTGGACAGCGCCGACGGCGATATCCACGCCCTGACCGACCGCATCGCCAGCATCCGGGTATGGACCTATGTAGCGCATCAGGCGGATTGGCTGGCGGACGCCGAGCACTGGCGAGAGCGGACCCGCGCCATAGAGGATCGGCTGTCCGATGCCCTGCATGAGCGGCTGACCCAGCGTTTCGTCGACCGGCGCACGGCCACCCTGATGAAACGCCTGAACGACCGCGAGACGCTGGTTGCCGTGGTTGACCGGGATGGCGGTGTCAGGGTTGAGGACCACTATGTGGGCTCGCTCAAGGGCTTTACCTTCACGCCCCACCAGACCGGCGCGGCGCGCGGCGACCGCACTGTTCTCAATGCGGCGCACAAGGCTCTGACCGGCGAGATCGGGCGCCGTCTGCTGGCCCTGGAGGCGGCCCCGAACGAGGCGCTGGCCCTGGACGATGACGCCCGCGTGACCTGGCAAGGGGTGCCGGTAGCCCGGCTTGCGCGCGGGCCGGACCCCTTGCGGCCCGGCATCGACCTGCCCGCCAGCGACCTGCTCGCGGGGGAACGCGGGCGCCGCGTCCGGGCGCGCCTGTCGGCCTGGCTGGACGCCCTCCTGGCCAGCCGGCTGGCGCCCCTGAAGGCGATCATGGCCGCCGAGGCACTGTCGGGGCCGGCGCGCGGTCTTGCCTTTCAGGTCTCGGAAGCGCTGGGCACGCTGCCGCGCGCGGCGGTGTCCGAGCAACTAACCAACCTGGGCCGCGCCGACCGCAAGGCCCTGGCC
>CAYFTQ010000002.1:0-19126 GCA_964346035.1 uncultured Roseospira sp.
CGGCATGCTCGTTGCCGGGGTCCAGTGTGGCCAGGTACTTCATCAGGGTTGGGTTGAGGTGCTTGAGGTTGGGGATCTTGTCCTTGTCCAGCGGCTGGAAGATGCCGGCGCGGACCTGTCGTTCCATGAAGATGCCGGTCGGCACCACCAGGTCATAGCCGGTGGTGCCGGCCAGAAGCTTGGCTTCCAGGACCTCGTTGGAGTCGAACACGTCATAGGTGACGTCGATGCCCGTCTTGTCCTCAAAGCTCGGGATCGTGTCCTCGGCGATATAATCTGACCAGTTGTAAAAGTGCAGATCGCCCTCGGCTGCGGCGGGGGTGGACGTTCCCGCGACGGCGACGGCGACGGCGACGGTGGCGGCGGCGGTCAGGCTGACCCCCAGCGGTGTGCGCAAGCGCGACATGCAATACCCTCCCATTCAGGACTGCGTGGCTGTGACATTCGGGGTGCGCCGGACCTCCGGGCGGCCGGGGCGCGAGGTGGCATTCCGGACAGAGCGGCTTGCCAAACGGCTGGGCTTGCCAAACGGCTTGGCTTGCCAAACGGCTGGGCTTGGAAGCGTCGAGTCAGGTCGAGAGCGCTGGCAGGTCCTGCCATGTTCGGTCCAGCGCCCTGGTCAGCGCCTCGACCATGTGGTCAATCTGCTCGCGGGTGATGACGAGCGGCGGAGACATCACCATGGTATCATGCACGGCACGAATGATGACGTTGGCCTCGAAACAGTAGTCACGGCAACGTGTGCCGATTCGACCGGCCGGCGCCGGTGCGGCGCCGGAGTGGGCATCGGTCAGCAACTCCACGCCCACCATCAGGCCCCGGCCGCGCACCTCGCCGACGAGAGGATGCCCGGCCAGGGTGGACAGGCGCTCCATGAGATAGGGGCCGGTATCCTCGCGCGTGCGGGTCACCAACCCTTCGCGTTCCAGGATGCTAATGTTTTCCAGCGCCACCGCGCAAGCCACCGGATGGCCCGAGGACGTGAAGCCGTGCAGGAACTCCCCGCCCTGGTCGATCAGGGTGCGGGCCACCCGGTCGCCGACCATGACGGCAGCAATGGGCTGATAGCCCGACGACAGCCCCTTGGCCAGGGTCATCAGGTCGGGGCGGATGTCGAGCGTCTGGCTGCCGAACCACTCGCCGGTTCGCCCGAACCCGCAGATGACCTCGTCCGCGACCAACAGGATTCCGTGGCGGGCGCAGATGCGCTGGATCTCTGCCCAGTAGCCGGGTGGCGGCACGATCAGGCCGCCGGCACCCTGGATGGGTTCGCCGATAAAGGCCGCGACGCGGCCGGGTCCGATGGCCTGAACGGCCTCCTCCAGCCAGCCGGCGGCCTCGCGGGCAAACGCTTCGGGGGTCTTGTCGCGTCCGAAACGGAACTGATGCGGCTCGCGGACCTGGTGGAAATCGGGCAGGGGCGCGCCGCCCTGCTGGCGCATGGCCGTCATGCCACCCATCGAGGTGGTGGCCAGGGTGGAGCCGTGATAGCCGTTGCCGCGTCCGATGATGACGCACCGCTCCGGGTGGCCCTGCAAGCCCCAGAACTGGCGCACGAGCCGGATGATCGTGTCGTTGGCCTCCGAGCCACTGTTGGTGAAGAAGGCGTGGTTCAGGCCCGATGGTGTGATCTCGGCCAGCCGGTGTGCCAGCTCGATGGCCGGCGGCGTCGTCGTCTTGAAGAAAAGGTTATAGTACGGCAGTTCCCGCATCTGTCGCGCGGCCGCGTCGGCCAAATCGGCGCGGCCATAGCCGACGTTGACGCACCACAAACCGGCCATGCCGTCCAATATGCGCTGGCCCTCGGAATCCCACAGCCAGGCGCCGTCCGCCCGCGTGATGATGCGACTGCCCTCGGTCGCGAGCGCCTTGTAGTCCGTGAAGGGATGCAGGGCATGGGCGGCGTCCAGCGCGCGCCATTCGGCGGTTGAACGCACGGGAAGGGGGGTGGGGTCGGTCATGGGGCGCGGATCATCCTTGACTTGTGTCGCCTTGTGCCGATCCGGCTGCGCGCGTGCTGGGCAACGCGACGGGCTGGGCGGCTGTCTGCTTCCTTTTTGACCGACCCGGGGGAAATTTGGAAGGGCTCGCTTGTCATCCGAACCGGCTTATCCCCCTGCGTCCGGCTGTCACCGCCGGTGGTGGGAGGAGCGTCCGCGAGCGACCCTAATCACGGGGTGCCCGGAACCAAAGGGATAAGCCATCATCCGAATATGATCGCAGGAACCGGAATGCAAGGCCCGGCCGGCTTGGCTACGGTGTGGTCTGTTTGCCCACCATGGGCGTCACGGCAAGGGAAAGAGGTCGCATGGGCCACGCCAGTGTTTCGTTCCCCGTGATGGGCGGGTTGGAGTGGAGTCTATTGCTCGGCCTGTCCGTACTCTGGGGCGGGTCGTTCTTCCTGGTCGGGATCGCCGTTCAGGGGCTGCCCCCCCTGACCATCGTCGCCGCCCGCGTCGGCCTTGCGGCGCCGGTGCTGTGGCTGGCGGTCCTGGCCATGGGCCGCAGTGTGCCGGGCGATGGCCGGGTGTGGGCGGCCTTCGCTGTCATGGGTCTGATCAATAACGTGGTGCCCTTCAGCCTGATCGTCTGGGGGCAGACCCAGATCCCGTCCGGTCTGGCCTCCATCCTCAATGCCACCACGCCTCTGTTCACGGTCGTCGTGGCGGGCCTGGTGCTGGCGGACGAGCGCTTCACCCTGGCTCGGGGGCTGGGAGTCGCCCTGGGCTTTCTGGGTGTGGTCGTGCTGATCGGCGGTGATGTCCTGGACGTCTCGGGGTTGCCGATCCTGCCCCAGCTCGCCGTTCTGGGGGCGGCCCTGTCCTATGCATTCGCCGGGGTGTTCGGGCGTCGGTTCCGGCGCTGGGGCGTGGACCCGCTGGTCACGGCGGCGGGGCAGGTCAGTGCCTCGGGCGCTGTCATGGTGGCGCTGGCTGCGGCCATCGACCGACCGTGGACCCTGCCGGTGCCGGACGGGGTGGTCCTGCTGGCGGTGATCGGTCTGGCGCTGGCATGCACGGCCCTGGCCTATTTCCTGTACTTCCGCATCCTGGCCACGGCCGGCGCGACAAATGTCCTTCTGGTCACGTTCCTGGTTCCCGTCACCGCCATCAGTCTTGGCGTCGTGATGCTTGACGAAACCGTGCGGCCGGGTCATCTGGCCGGCTTGGTCCTGATCGGGCTCGGCCTGCTGATACTGGACGGGCGGGTCTGGCGGGCGCTTCGGTCGTCGTCCCGGCGGGGGGCGCGGGCATGACCGGCGCGCCCTTGCCTGTCCCCGGCGATCGCGAGGATGCCCGCTGGCGCGCTGTTGTAGAGCGCCAGGCGCCTTACGGAGACGGTTTCGTCTATGCGGTCATGACCACCGGTATCTTCTGCCGTCCCGGCTGTCCATCACGGCGCCCCCGGCGCGACAATGTTCGCTTCTTTGACGATGCTGCCGCCGCCCGCGCCGCCGGTTTTCGGGCCTGCCGGCGCTGTGGTCCCGACGACGCGCCGGGTCAGGCGCCGCGGGACCTGGCCGTAGCCTGCGCCCGCCACCGCCTGGAGACGGAGACGCCCGAACCCCCCTTGGCAGACCTGGCCGCCCAGGCGGGTCTCAGCCCGGGGCATTTCCAACGGGTCTTCAAGGCGTGCGTCGGTCTGAGCCCCAAACAGTACGCCCGCGCTGCCCGGATGGACCGCTTGCGATCGGCGTTGAGGGCCGGGCAGACGGTGACGGATTCGGTCTATGCGGCGGGCTACAGCGGTCCGGCGCGCGCCCATGCCGACGTCGCCGGCGGGCTGGGCATGACCGCCTCGGCCTACCGGCGCGGCGCGGCCGGCGAGTTCATTGATCATGCAACCGCCCCGTGTTGCGGCTTCGGCGTTGTGCTTGTGGCCGCGACGGCGCGCGGGGTCTGCGCGGTGCTGCCAGGGGATGCGGGCACCGAGGCGGGCCTTCTGGACGCCCTGCGCATGCGGTTTCCGAACGCCACCTTGCGGGCCGACGGACCGGCGGCGCGCGCCGTGCTTCCGGTGGTGCTGCGGCTGATCGAGCGGCCCGGCGAGGGCGGCTCGATCAGGCTCGACTTGCGGGGCACCGCGTTCCAGTTTCGGGTCTGGGCGGAGCTGCGGCGCATTCCACCCGGCGAGACACGCACCTATGCCGAAATCGCGATCGCCATCGGCCAGCCGACGGCCTCGCGCGCCGTGGCGCGGGCCTGCGGGGCAAATCCGGTCGCCGCCGTGGTGCCGTGTCATCGCGTGGTGCGGGGCGACGGCGGTCTTGGGGGGTATCGCTGGGGCATCGAGCGCAAGCGCGTTCTTCTGGACCGCGAGCGCGATCGGCCGACGGAGCCGGGCGCGGAGACCTGAGCGCCGGGCCGGGACCGGCGTCTACTTGGTCGCCATGAACCTCTGGATCGGACTGTCCAGCAGGTCCGAGTTCGACACGATCTGGGTCAGATCCTCGGGCGTCTTGACCGAGCCGCGCTGCTTCAGGCCCACCAAATCAAACATCATCTGGCGCATGGCCTTGGCGCCCTCGTCGGTCGCCAGCACGCTCTCGAAGAACTTCCGCCCGTATCCCTTCTTGCCCCACAGTCCTTCCATGATGAAGTAAACTTCGGCGATATTCGGGCGTCTGTCGGGCTTGACGCGGGCCTGGTCCTCGGGCGCGAGCAGGAACAGCGCCCGCAAGGTCGCCGGATTGTTCAGATAGTCCATATAGCGCTGGCAGAACATCGACATCTGTTCGACCCGCGCCTGTCGAGGGGCGACGTCCAGGCTCCGCAGCTCCCGCGCCGACTGCCCGAAGGCGTCCAGCAGGGGCGCGGGAAACTCCAGCAGGTGGTTGAACTCGTTGCCCAGGACCCCCTTCATGACACGGATATCGGTGCTATAGACGGGGCCCGAGATGGCCGGCAGGCTCCGCTTCTCGCGATCCTCGTTGACCTTCTCGGTGACGTCGCGGATGTCCCACGCGCCCAGCGTTCGAAGGGCTTCGGGATTCTGGATCAGACTCAAGGCGCGTCCCAGGTCGCGCACCTGCTCCGGCACCCGCAGGCTTTCGGCGATGGCGTTCACGAACGCTGGGCCGCGACCGACGACCTCCGGAAACTCCACGTCAAGGGTTTCACGCAAGGCGATGACCACCTCGGGCGCCATGCGGCTGAAGGCCGTCAGGACCTCTCCGTCGGTGTTGAAAAGGGCCTTGCGGGCATTGCCGCTGAAACCAAGCAACAACTCGCTGATGGTCTTCGGGGGCAGCGCGACGATGCGTCGCAAACGACCAAGCAAGGCGCGTTCGGTCAGAATGGGCGCGAGGCTCTCATACACCTTCGGCTGGCGGCGCAGGATGATGCGCGCAGCGCGGTCAATGAAGTATAGTCGCACGTGGTCGATGGAGTAGCCGCACGCCGGGATCACAACCTTCCCACGGTGGGGTGGAACCAGCTTGCCGTTGCCCGCCCGGAACGTCACCGCGCCCTTCTCCCAGGCCTCATCGAACACGACCAGGCCGCGTTCGATGGCGCGGTCATCGTTGACCGCCTGGTCGAAGGGCACCCCGTCCAGCCGGCAAGGTCCGCCCTCGGCGTCGGGGCCATGGTGCTGCCGTTCCACCGCGCACAGGATCGGATAAAGGCGTCGCACGGCGCGCACCATGCGCAGGTTGCGATGGCGTTCGCCGCGCGTATCCCATCCCCGAGCCATGCCGCGCAGGAATCCGGGCGCCTTGGCGATCCACGGGCTGTCGCCGTGGTTTTCCTCGATAATGATCTGTTCGGCGTCTTCGCCCATCTGCTGCGGCCCCAGAAACGACCTGCCCACGACCGCAAGGCCGGGGTTCAGGAACAATCAGACCGGCCCCTCCAAGGCGCCCGGCCCCCTCGGTCCAGCTACGACGCATTGAAACGGTTTCGGTTTCGGTTTCGCTCCGACCCCGGGACCCCCGGTTTTGGGGCCATGTTCAAGGCACAGCCTGATTATATCCGGAGCGCGCATCGTGAACAACTGCGATTTCAATGAGTTTTGGTGGAATCTTCAAGCTTTGTGGCGGCTTGCCTGAGGTCGGCCCCACCGATTGACGTTTGATGCAGCCGGATATACGGTACCGCATAGAACTTCGACAGGCCGCCGACAGGAGAGATCCGTGCTGAGCTTTCCCACCCTTAATTTCGACCTTGGCGAGACCGCCGACATGATCCGCGCCACGGTGCAGGCCTTTGCCGCCGAGGAGATCGCGCCGCGTGCTGCCCGGATCGACCTGGACAACGTGTTTCCGGCCGATCTGTGGGGCAAGTTCGGAGACCTCGGCCTGCTTGGCATCACCGTGGACGAGGCCGACGGCGGGAGCGGCCTGGGCTATCTGGAACACATGATCGCGGTCGAGGAGATCAGCCGTGCCTCGGCCTCTGTCGGGCTGTCCTATGGCGCGCATTCCAACCTCTGCGTCAACCAGATCCGCCGCAACGGAACAGCCGGGCAGAAGGCGCGCTATCTGCCCCGGTTGATCTCCGGCGAGCACGTCGGCGCCCTGGCCATGAGCGAACCGGGCGCAGGGTCCGATGTTGTCGGCATGCGCACCCGGGCGGAGAAGAAGGGCGACCGCTACATTCTCAACGGCAACAAGATGTGGATCACCAACGGCCCCGAGGCCAATGTGCTGGTGGTCTATGCCAAGACTTCGCCGGACGCCGGACCAAAGGGCATTACCGCGTTCCTGATCGAGAAGGGCTTCAAGGGTTTCTCAACCGCCCAGAAGCTGGACAAGCTGGGCATGCGCGGCTCCAACACCTGCGAGCTGGTGTTCGAGGACTGCGAGGTCCCGGAAGAAAACGTGCTGGGCCAGGTGGACAAGGGCGTCCGGGTGCTGATGAGCGGCCTGGACTACGAACGCGCCATCCTGGCCGCCGGACCGCTGGGCATCATGGACGCCTGCATGGACGTGGTGCTGCCGTATGTGCACGAGCGCAAGCAGTTCGGCCAGCCGATCGGCGAGTTCCAGCTCATGCAGGGCAAGCTTGCCGATATGTACTCCACCTGGAACGCCAGCAAGGCCTATGTCTATGCGGTCGGCAAGGCCTGCGATCGGGGTGAGGCAACCCGCAAGGACGCCGCCGGCGCCATCCTTTATGCCGCCGAAAAGGCAACCTGGATGGCGCTTGAGACGATCCAGTGCCTGGGCGGTAACGGCTATATCAACGAGTATCCCGCAGGCCGACTGCTGCGCGACGCCAAGCTGTACGAGATCGGCGCCGGCACCAGCGAGATCCGGCGCATGCTGATCGGTCGGGAACTGTTCGCCGAAACGGCTTGACTCTTTGACCTTCGCCGCGCCGATGGCCTACACACGCGGGTGCGGTGGTGACTTGGGAGCCGGCAGGGAAGGGCGAAACAATCATGGCCGAGGACGGGTCCACGGGCGGCGCGGGCGATCCGCTCGGCAGCGAGTCGCTCGACGGTATCGCCGCTGGCGGCAAGGTGGCGCTGGCGCGCGCCCTGGCGCGGCTGGAAAGCGCGCCCGACAGTGCGCCGACGGCCGACCTGCTGAGCGCCGCCCACGGCGCTGCGCGGGCCCACGTGGTGGGCATCACCGGGCCGCCCGGCGTTGGCAAGTCCACCCTTATCAACGCGCTGATCGCCGGCTGGCGGCGACAGGGCCGCACGGTGGGGCTGATCGCCGTCGATCCCTCCTCGCGCCGCTCCGGCGGGGCGCTGCTGGGCGACCGCACCCGCCTGCGCCATGATCCGGAGGACCAGGGCGTTTTCGTGCGCTCCATGGCCGCGCGCGACCACCTGGGCGGGCTGGCCGGTCTGACGACGGCAGCGATGGTGCTGATGCGGGCGCTGTTCGATGTGGTGATCGTCGAGTCGGTCGGCGTCGGCCAGTCCGAGACCGAGATCGTCAGCGTCGCCGATACCGTCGTTTTCTGCGTCCAGCCCGGCTCCGGCGACAGTCTGCAATACATGAAGGCCGGCATCGCCGAGATCCCCCATGTCGTTGTCGTCACCAAGGCCGACATGGAAACGGCGGCCGAACGCGCGCGGGCCGATGTCGCCGGCGCGCTGTCGCTGGCCGAGCACTGGTCCGACTGGGACGTTCCGGTGCTCAAGGTCTCGGCCAGTCGGGACGTGGGGCTGGACGAGTTATTGGCCACCGTCGAGGCACACGCGCGTCACCTGGACGCCGAAGGCCGGCGCGACCGGAGCCGGCAGGCGCAGGCGGAGTCATGGCTGGTGGCGTTCGTGCGCGAACGCTTCGGACGCGATGGTCTGCTTCGGGCCGGGTCACTCCATCTGGCGCCGGGCGAAAGTCCCTTCGCACGCCTGGCGGAGATCGCGGCCCGGCTGGGTGGCGACGACCGCTAATGCAGGCAGGCCGCCACGAAGGCGCGCAGGATGGCCGTGTCGGCCGGGTCTATCGCGTATTCCGGATGCCACTGCACACCCAGGCAGAAGCGCCGGGTGGGGTCCTCGATGCCCTCGATCACGCCGTCCTCGGTCCAGGCGTTGACGGTGATGCGCGCCGGCACCTGCTCGACCGCCTGATGGTGGGCGCTGTTGACGGCGGCCGTGGTCTGCCCGGTGATGCGCCCCAACAGGGTATCCGGCCGAATGCTCACGACATGGCCCGGCTCGGTGCGCGGGTTCGGCTGCTCGTGCGCCAGCGCGTTGGGGATGGCGTCGGGGATGTGCTGGATCAGGGTGCCGCCCAGCGCCACCGCCAGAAGCTGCTGACCGCCGCAGATGCCCAGCACAGGCGTGTTGCGGTCGAGCGCGCCTTGCAGGATCGCCATTTCGAAATCGGTACGGCCGCTTTTCAGGGTGACGCTTTCGTGCCGGGCCTCGGCGCCGAACAGGGCCGGATCGACGTCGAAGGCGCCGCCGGTGACCAGCAGGCCGTCCAGACGATCCAGGTAGGCCGGCGCCAGTTCGGTGCGGTGAGGCAGGATCATGGGCAAACCGCCGGCCTCGGCGACCGCATCGGCGTAGTTGCGCCGCAGGGCATACCAGGGCAGGGCGGAATAGCCGCCGCCGTCCTCGGCGTCGGCGGTCAGGCCGATGATGGGGCGGGGTTCGGTCATGGAATCTCCGGTGGGGCCGATTGACACGCCAGCGCGACGATAGCCGGCTCGCTCGCGCGTCGTCGAGACCTCGAAAACCCCTTTGCCCGAACCGGCGCATTCAATAGGATGCCGGCCGCTTCATCATGTGCCACGCGCGAGGGGGAAAGGGCGCCATGTCCGACCATCACAGCCCGCCGATCATCGGCGTTATCGGCGGGTCCGGTCTGTACGAGATCGACGGCCTGACCAACACCCGTTGGGAAACAATCGAGACCCCGTTCGGGGCGCCGTCGGACCAGCTTCTGTTCGGGGATCTGGACGGCCAGCCCATGGTGTTCCTGCCGCGGCACGGGCGCGGCCACCGCATCTCGCCCACCGGCCTGAACTTCCGCGCCAACATCGACGCCCTGAAGCGCGCCGGCGTGACCGAGATATTGTCGGTGTCCGCCGTCGGCTCGCTCAAGGCCGACCTGCCACCCGGCACCTTCGTCATTTGTGATCAGTTCATCGACCGCACGTTTGCGCGTGAAAAGACCTTCTTCGACCCCGGCATGGTGGCCCATGTGTCGATGGCGCATCCGACCTGCGGCCGCCTCGGCGATGCCGTGGAGACGGCGTGCCGCGACCTGGACATCCCGCACCAGCGCGGTGGCACCTATCTGGTCATGGAAGGGCCGCAGTTCTCGACCCGCGCCGAAAGCGAGTTGTACCGGTCCTGGGGCTGTGACGTCATCGGCATGACCAACATGCCCGAGGCCAAACTCGCCCGCGAGGCCGAGATGTGCTATTGCACCATCGCGATGGTCACGGACTTCGACTGCTGGCATCCGGACCATGACCACGTCACGGTCGAGGCCATCATCAAGGTGCTGATGGACAACGCCGACAAGGGCCGCGCCCTGGTCAAGGCGGTGGCGCCGGCCCTGTCCGGGCGGACCGAGCCCTGCGAGAAGGGCTGCCAGACGGCGCTGGAAAACGCCCTCATCACCCATCCGGACGCCCGCGACCCCGAGGTCCTGGCCCGCGTTCAGGCCGTCGCCGCGCGGCTGCTGGGGTGAGGGGGGCGACCGGCTCTCGCGCGTTCCCTGTTAGTAAAGAGGTCGCCATGAAGGTCAACGGCATCCCCACGCGCACCATCTGGCTGGCCGCCGACGGCGCGGCGGTGGAGATCATCGACCAGACCCGCCTTCCTCATCACTTCGAGGTCGCGCGCCTGGAAACCCTGGACGACGCGGCCCGCGCCATCAAGGACATGCTGGTTCGCGGCGCGCCCCTGATCGGGGCCACGGCGGCGCACGGGCTGGCGCTGGCGATGCGCCAGGATGCCTCCGACGCCGGGCTGGCGACGGCGTATGACCGGCTGTTCGCCACCCGGCCGACGGCGGTCAACCTGCGCTGGGCGCTGGACGACCTGCGCCGCCGGCTGGCGCCCCTGGCCCCGGCGGAGCGGATGGCGGCGGCGCGGGCGCGGGCGGTCGAGATCTGCGACGAGGACGTGGCCCTGTGCGAGGCCATCGGCGAGCACGGCCACGCCGTGTTCCGTGCCCTGTGGGAGGAAAAGGGCCGACCCGACCGCTTCAACGTGCTGACCCACTGCAACGCCGGTTGGCTGGCTACGGTGGATTGGGGCACGGCGCTGGCGCCGATCTACAAGGCGCACGATGCCGGCATCCCGGTTCATGTCTGGGTGGACGAAACCCGCCCGCGCAATCAGGGCGCCAGCCTGACCGCCTGGGAGCTCAATCAGCACGGCGTTCCGCATACCGTCATCGTGGACAACGCCGGCGGCCACCTGATGCAGCACGGCCAGGTCGATGTCTGCATCGTCGGCACCGACCGCACCACCGCCACCGGCGACGTCTGCAACAAGATCGGCACCTACCTGAAGGCGCTGGCGGCGCAGGACAACGGCGTGCCGTTCTATGTCGCGTTGCCCAGCCCGACCATCGACTGGACGGTGCGGGACGGCGTCGCGGAAATCCCCATCGAGGATCGCGGTCCGGCCGAGGTTCAGCGCCTTTGGGGGCGTCTGGACTCGGGCGAGACGGCCTGGATCACGGTCACACCCGAGGGCAGCCCGGCCGGCAACCCGGCCTTTGACGTCACCCCGGCGCGGCTGGTCACGGGGCTGATCACCGAACGCGGCGTCAGCGCGGCCAGCGCCGAGGGCCTGACCGCCCTGTTCCCCGACCGCGCGGCGGCGGAATAGGGGCCGTCAGTCCTCGCGTTCGCGTGTGCGCACCTTGACCTCGCCGTGCAGGGTGCGATGGACCGGGCAGCGATCGGCGATGGACAGCAGGTCGGCGCGAGTCTCGGCGTCAAGGTCGCCCTTCAGTTCCACGACCCGGTCGATCTCGTCGATCTTGCCTGCACTGGTCTCGCAGTCGGCGCAGTCCTGGACGTGAACCTTGCGATGGGTGAGCGAGACGGCCACGCCGTCCAGCGCGATCTTCTTGCGGTTCGCATACATGCGGATGGTCATGGCGGTGCATGATCCCAGCGCCGTCAGAAGGAAGTCATAGGGCGACGGACCGCTGTCGCGCCCGCCCACGTCGGCCGGTTCGTCGGCGCGCATGGCGTGGCGACCGGCCAGCACGCGCTGGGCAAAGGGGCCGTCGCCGGCCTCCGTCACCAGCACCGTGCCGGGCGAGACGGCATCGTCCAGGGTCTGGGTCGCGTCCCCGGAGCCGTCCGCGACATACCTCGATCCCCAGGCAGCAATGACATCGGCAACATAGACCGCGTCGGCCTTGCGGGTCAGCAGATGGTCGGCGTCGTCCAGGCTGATGAAGCTCTTGGGGTGTTTGGCGGCCTGGAACAGGCGCGCGGCGTTGTCGATGCTCACGGTCTGGTCAAGCGGGGCATGGAACAGCAACAGGGCCTTGCGCAGGTTGGCCACGGTGGCCAGCAGGTCGTGTTCGGCGGTGTCCTCGACAAAGGCGCGGCTGATGGTAAACGGCCGACCGGCCAGCTTGACCTCGGCCTTGCCGACGGTGCGGATTTCCTCCAGCACATCGGCGAAGTGATGCGTGACGTGCGACACGCCGCTGGGCGCGCCAATGGTCACCACGGCGGCGGCCTCTGGAACCTTGGGCGCGGCCGCCAATACCGCAGCGCCGCCAAGGCTGTGGCCGATCAGCAGGGCCGGCGCGCCCCGGTTGGCCCGCAGCCAGTCGGCGGCGGCGATCAGGTCCTGGATGTTGGAGCTGAAGGTGGTATTGGCGAACTCGCCGCCACTGGCGCCCAGCCCGGTAAAATCGAACCGCAGCACGGCGATGCCGCGTTCCGCCAGAGCGCCGGCGATGCGCGAGGCGGCGAAGACATCCTTGGAACATGTAAAGCAGTGCGCGAACAGCGCATAGGCCCGCACTGTGCCGACCGGACTGTCAAGCCGCGCCGCCAAATCGTGACCATGGGCGCCGGGAAAGGTGATCTTTTCGCTGTGGACAGTCATTGATGCCTCGCGTGTTGGCGTGCCGGGGCTTGCGCGGTCGGCGCGGCTGCTCTACGCCCGAACGACCGTCCCAGCGAGAGGATTATCATGACCGCTCAGGATCTCAATGCCGCGCTCGATGCGGTCGCCGTCAACGCCCGTGAAACAGCCTTTCAGGGCTATTACCGGATCGATCGGTACACTCTGCGACATGCCCTGTTCAAGGGCGGAATGGGGGCGCCGATCACGCGCGAGTTGCTGGAGCGTGGCCACGCGGTCGCCGTATTGCTCTACGATCCGGACCGGGATTCGGTTGTTCTGCTGGAACAGTTCCGTATCGGTGCCTACGCTGCCGGCCGGCCGCCCTGGCTGCTGGAAGTGGTGGCCGGGATCATCGACGAGGGCGAGACGGCCGAGGCCGTGGCCCGGCGCGAGACCCTTGAAGAGGCCGGATGCGAGGTCTCCGCCCTGGAGCGTATACAGTCCTGGCTGGCGTCTCCGGGGGTGACCTCCGAAACCGTGACCCTTTTCGTCGGCCGGGTCGAGTCCGGCGCTGTCGGCGGCATCCACGGCCTGGAAGAGGAGGGCGAGGATATCCGTCCCGTGGTGATGGCGGCGGATCAGGCCATCGCCCTGATGCGCGACGGCGCGCTGGACAACGCGACCATTCTGATCGCCCTGCAATGGCTGGCCCTGAACCGGGACGGATTGCGTCGGCGTTGGACCGATGCGGGGTCACCCTGACCGATTCCGGGTTTGTGAGGGTGTGGCGAGGGCGGCACGGGTTCGGTGCAGGTCACGTGGCGGGGAAAGGCCGGCCGCTAGGCCGCGCAAGCAGCCGGTCTCAGTATGGGTCCGCGACCGGTACCGCGGCGTTGCATGGGCGTCGGGGGTTGCACCGGCGCCACCCGATCCATGGTCTTTCAGCCATACTGAGAACGGCTGCCGCGCAAGGGTTTCTCTGGACGCGGCCGGGATGATGATGGCCGGATCAGGGCGACGGATGATCGGTCGTTTGCGCGCGCGAACGTCTGGTGTGCCACAGAAACTCGATCAGCACCGCGCCACAGATGACCGCGATGGCGGCCACCTGGATCGGGGTCACCGGCTGGGCCAGGATCAGCAGCGCCAGCGCGGCGGCGATGACCGGCTTCAGGAAGAACAGGTAACTGGCCCGTGTGATGTCCGGTGCATGTGCCAGGCCGCCAATCCACAGGTATTGAGTCAAGGTCGTGTTCCACAACGCGATGGCCAGAAGGCTCCAGGCCTCACGTGGCGAGCGGTCGGGTAGCGTGGTGGGATCAACCCAAACGCCAAAGGCGACGCCGACCAGAAGCCAAAGCCCCAGGCCGCCCAGGAACATGGACAGCGCCGTGATGCGCAAGGCGCCATAGCGGCCGATGATCGGCTTCATCAGCACCGAATAGACAGCCACCAGCGCGGCGCAGCCCAGCGCCATCAGCAGGCCCGCCAGCGAACCGCCCTCGGCCAACAGGCGGCCGACCATGCCATCGGTCAGCAGCAGAGCCACGCCCAGAACGGCGGCGATGCCGGTCAACGCCTTGGCGGCGCCGATGGGCTGACGGTTGATCAACAGGCTGGCGAGTCCGACCCATATCGGAATGGTTGTTACCAGGGTTGCGACCTGAATCACGGTCGCGTGGTCAAGCGCCCAATGGAACAGCAGATAGGCCAGGCTGACCCCCAGCAGCGACAACAGCGCGATGCGCCCGCCGGCTTCGCGCATCGGCGTGATCATGTCACGCGAGCCGCGAAACAGCAGCGCGATCAGCAGCAGTCCGGTCCCGCCGAGCAGATAGCGCCAGCTTGAAACCTCCGGCCCGGCCACGCCGGAATAGACGGCGACAACCTCGCTGGAAGCGTGGCCGAGCACGCCGATCAGGACGGCGCCGTAGGCGACGCCCGGCAGGGCCCACGGGTTCGGCGCGGCGGTCATGGCGTCACGCCTCCGTCGCGAAGGCGGTCAGCGCTTCGGCCAGCCGCGTCGGGTGTTCCTGCGGCAACAGGTGGCCGGCGTCGTCCCATATCAGGTGGCGACCATGGGGCAGGCGTTGGCGCAGGGCCTCCACTATCGGCGGGTCCAGGAACAGCCGGTCCTGAAGGCCCGTGATCGTCAATACCGGCAGATCGAGGTCCTCATAGGGAAGGTCCCAGTCCGTGGCGCCCGCCGCCTCCATCAAGCGGACGTGGCCATGGGCCGGGTCCTGCGGGACATAGGTCGCGCCGGTCAGGAACCGGGTCCGATTGGCGGCCTGAAAGGCCTGGTTCGTCAGCAGCGGCATGAACATGTCCAGCAGCATTGGAACGCCGCCGGTCCTGACCGCTGCCAGCATGGCGTCATTGATCCACGCGATGCGCGGCCCGATGCGGCGCAGGGTGTTGAGCAGCACCAACCTCTCGGCCGGCATCCCCGCCAGCACGGCGCGGGCGGCATACAGCCCGCCGATGGACAGACCCACCGGCAGCGGGCGCGGGGGCGCCACGTGCTCCACCAGACGGCGCAGGTCGGCAGTGATGAGGGTGGCGTCCAGTGTCAGGTGATCCGAGAACGGGCTGTCCTGCTGGCCGCGATAGTTCCAGCACAGCGTTCCCAGTCCGGCGGCACGACAGCGCGGCGCAACGGCGGCTTGCCAGGCGCCGGTGTTGCCGGTCAGGGCGTTGACAAAGACCAGCGTCGGCCGGCCCGCGGTCGCGGGGGGATCATACTCGAAATACAACCCGTCCGACGGGCCGAGCGAGAACACGGTCAAGTTGGTTTCCTCCCGGACGGGTCCCGCCAGCGCATTCAAGGCCCCGGCCATTGCTGACCTGCCTCTTCATTTTTTGCATCAGGATAGCGCCCTAAGGCTTTAAGAATCCAATCGTTTCGTACACTTCCTCAAGGACCGGGCCGGCGATGGCCCGGGCGCGTTCGGCGCCGCGCCGCAGGGTCGCGTCAATCTCGTCGGGGTTCTTCAGCAGTCGGTTCATTTCGGCCGTCATGGGAGACAGCGTGGCCACCGCCAGGTCGGTCAGGGACTGCTTGAAGGCGCTGAAGGGCTGACCGCCGGCCTCGGCCAGCACGTCGTCGCGCGAGCGGTCGGACAAGGCGGCGTAGATGCCGATCAGGTTGGCGGCTTCCGGGCGGCCCTCCAGGCCGGCGGGCTCCGACGGCAGGGGTTCGGGGTCGGTCTTGGCCTTGCGGATCTTCTGGGCGATCAGGTCGGCGTCGTCGGTCAGATTGATGCGCGAGAAATCGGAGGGCTCCGACTTGCTCATCTTGCGTGTGCCGTCGCGCAGGGACATGACGCGCGTGGCGGCACCCAGAATGAGGGGCTCGGTCAAGGGAAAGACCTCGCGCTCGAAGTCGTTATTGAACTTGATTGCGATATCGCGGGTCAACTCAAGGTGTTGCTTCTGATCCTCGCCGACCGGGACATGCGTCGCCTTGTACAGCAGAATGTCGGCGGCCATCAGGGCCGGATAGGCGAACAACCCGACCGAGGCGTTTTCCTTATGCTTGCCAGCCTTTTCTTTGAACTGGGTCATGCGGTTCAGCCAGCCCATGCGGGCGACGCAATTGAACACCCAGGCCAACTGGGCATGACCCGGAACGGCCGACTGGTTGAAAATGACGCAATCTTCCGGGTCTATGCCGGCGGCGATGAAGGCGGCGGTGACCTCGCGGGTGCTGCGGCTTAGCTCCGCCGGATCCTGCCACACGGTGACGGCGTGCATGTCCACGACACAGAAGATGCTCTCGTAGTCCTTTTGCAGGCGAACCCAGTTGCGGATGGCGCCCAGGTAGTTGCCAAGGTGAAGGTTGCCGGTCGGCTGCACGCCGGAGAAGATGCGCTTCATCGTGTCGGGATCCGGGTCCGAAAAGGCGGGGGGAGAGGGGCACCCAGCGGACCTAGACCAGAACCCGCGCCCGGTCAACGGGCCTGTTTCGGTGGCGGGCGGTCGCGCGCTACCGGTCTGGTCAGGTGCCGCGCCGGGCCAGGTGGGCGCGCGGGTCCACCGGGCGGGCCTCGCGGCGGACCTCGAAGTGGAGCTGCGGCCGGTCCACGGAGCCGGTGCGTCCAGCGGCGGCGATGACCTCGCCTTGGCGCACCGTCTGGCCGCGTCGGACGTGCAGGTCGGATGCATGGGCATAGGCGGTCATCCAGCCGTCGGCGTGGCGCAGCAGGACGAGGTTGCCGAAGCCGAGGATTTCGTTGCCGGCATAGACGACCAGGCCGTTCTCCGCTGCCCGGATGGGGGTCCCGTCCGGCACGGCGATGTTGATGCCGTCGTTGTGCAGGCCGTCACGACCGGGGCCGAAGGTGCCTATGATGTCGCCGTCCACCGGCCACAGGAAGGTGGACCCGGCACGGGGTGGTGCTGTCGAGCCAGGAACCGCGTCGCGGGCGACGGATACGCTTGGCATGGGCGGGGGTGGCGGCATGGCCACGTCGGGCGCGCGGGATTGCGACGGCGACGGTGACGGCGCCCCCGTGGGCGAAGGCGAGGCCGATGGGGTTGCCCTCGGGGGTACATCGGTCGCCGACGGGGCGCTCAGGACGCGCGGTGGCCCGGGATCGTCCGCCGGCTGGAACGCCGGCGCCGGCTGCGCCGGATCGGTGGGCGCCCTGGGCGCGCCCTGGGCCACCGCCATGACGGGTGGCGCCCGATCGCTGTCGGTGGGAATGACCAGGGTCTCGCCAACCTTGATGACGAACGGGGGCGAGAGGCCGTTGGCGCTGGCGATCGCGCCCACCGGCTGGTCATAACGGCGCGACAGCGAGAACAGCGTCTCACCCGGGGCCACGGTGTGGGCGCGCTGCGCCGGCAGGTGGAGAGTCCGGCCGGGATGCAGCAGGAAAGGCGGCGTCAAGCCGTTGGCGACGATGATCGCGCGCACCGGCACCCCGGTCCGACGGGAAACGGCATAGACCGTGTCGCCCGGCCGCACGGTCACGGTCCGCGCCGGCAACACCGCTCCGGTGGTGGCCGCGTCCGAGACCGGGGTGGCCAAAGCGGGCGCCTGCCGGGCCGATGCCCCGGGGTAGGGGGTCTGCCGCCAGCCTCGCTCGCACGCCGACAACCCCAAACCGGTCGCGACAAGCAGGACCGGCAGAGTGAATCCACGGACGGATAAGCGATGATTCGGGGCCATGAACGGGAGTATACAGGCCCCCCGGGGCGCGGACCAGAGCCACGCCCCGACCGCGCCGAGTTCGGGGCTGCCGCGCCATTGGACACACGGGCAGGCCATGCCTAAGATGCGCCCATGCCATCTTTGGCCAGCCCCGCCGGCCGTTGCAGTTAGGATCGAGAGACCGCCAGATGACCAAACGCACCTCGCTGCGTCACCGTTTGAAGACGCTGCAAGCCCACCTGAAGACCGAACACCCCGACCTTGTCGATCTCATGCCCCTGTTCCAGCGCGTCGATGGCGTGTTGTACCGGACCGGCCTGCTCGACCGGGGCGATTCGCTGGCCGCGCGTATTCCCTGGTGGCCCATGATCAGCGTGCTGGGGACTTTCTCGGCCGGCAAGTCCACGTTCATCAACTCGCATCTTGGGGTTAATCTTCAGACCACCGGCAACCAAGCCGTCGACGACAAGTTCACGGTCATTTGCTTTGGCGAGTCTTCCGACTATCGCGTGTTGCCGGGCACGGCCCTGAACGCCGACCCGCGCTTCCCGTTTTTTCGCATCAGCGACGAGATCGAGAAGGTCGCCCCCGGCGAGGGTAAGCGCATCGACGCCTATCTTCAGCTCAAGACGGTGGCCAGCCCGAACGCCAAGGGCATCATCATGATCGACAGCCCGGGCTTCGATTCCGATGACCAGCGCCGATCCACCCTGCGTATCACCGACCACATCATCGACCTGTCCGACCTGGTGCTGATCTTTTTCGATGCCCGCCATCCTGAGCCCGGGGCCATGCAGGACACCCTTCAGCACCTGGTCTCGAAGACCGTGCGGCGCGCCGACCCGACCAAGTTCCTGTACATTCTCAACCAGATCGACACCACCGCCAAGGAAGACAACGCGGCCGAGGTGGTCGGGGCCTGGCAACGCGCCATTGCCCAGGCCGGGCTGGTCTCGGGCCGGTTTTATGCCCTCTACAACTCCGGCGCGGCGGTCGAGATCTCGAACCCCGACCTGCGCGCCCGTTACGAGGCCAAGTGCGATCATGACATGCGAGAGGTGGGCGGGCGTATTCGCGAGATCGGGGTCGGCCGCACCTATCGGGTTGTGGCCATGCTGGAGACGGTGATCAACGAACTGGACCGCGAACTGATTCCGGAACTGTCGCGCCATCTGTCGCGTTGGCGGCGCCGGGTCATGGTGGCCGACATCGTCTGGGGCGTGATCCTGGTCGGCCTGATCGCCGGTGTCCTGGCCATGCTGGGCGGCGACAGCCGGGACACCGTGGCGGACTGGTTCCTGGGCCAGGAAGCGCTTGTGGCCGAGGGTCCGGCCAGCGAGACGGCGCCAGCAGCCCGGACCGAACCTCTCGCAGACGAGGCCGGAGCTACGGCCGCGCCCGCGCAGACCGTGACTGATGGCGCGGGGGTGCCCGCGCCGGATGTGACTGATGGCGCGGGGGTGCCCGCGCAGACCGTGACTGATGGCGCGGGGGTGCCCGCGC
>CAYFTQ010000002.1:19226-27400 GCA_964346035.1 uncultured Roseospira sp.
TCGCGCGCCGTGACGCGACACCAACCAACGTGCGGATTCAATGCCGGGCAGCGCCGCTTCGCGGCGCCGGCGAAAAGATCACCCTTTTCGTTGCTCTTGTATGAAAGGCGTCCGCCCTACGGTCCCGTATTTCGGGCAGACGGGAGATCCTGGCAGGCTGCGTCTCCCGCGCGGGTCTCGGCAACGCCGGTCATCAAACGCCGTCGGGAGGCGCCGGCGGCGCGGTAGCCGCCAGGGCGGCGCCAAGATGCCGGCGCAGATCGGTCAACTCCGCGATCACGGCTTCGATCGCGTCGCGCTGCGCGTGAGTCAGGCCGGCCGCAGGGCCCGGAGTGCCGGAGCGGGTCGCGATACCCTGATCGGCTGAGGCCCCGACCGGCGGTGCCGATACCTCGCCGTCTTGCGGGTCGGCCGCATCGGCACGGCCCACAGTCGCGTTCGCATCAAGAATCGGGCTCACCGAAGGGTTGGCACCGTGCGGGGCGGCGGTGGCGTCGTCTCCGTCATCCTCTTTCTCGGAGGCGTGCCCGTCCGCCAGGGCCGGACCCACGGGGCCGACAGAGTCACCGGAGTCGGCGCGCTCGCGTCGCTCATGAACGACCTGAACAAGCGCCTTGACGCCGTTCTCCCGCAAAAGCTTTTGGACGCCCTTGATGGTATAGCCCTCGCGGTACAGCAGATCGCGAAGGGTGGTCAGCAGGATCACGTCCTCGGGCCGGTAGTAGCGCCGGCCGCCACCGCGTTTCATGGGGCGGATCTGCGAGAACTTGGTTTCCCAGAAGCGCAGGACGTGTTGCGGTACATCCAGTTCCGTCGCCACCTCGCTGATGGTGCGGAACGCGGCGTCCGATTTCTGCGATGACCGGCGCGCGCCGCCATCCCTGTTCTGGCCGTCGCTCACGGCCCTGTCCTTTCGATCCGGCGCGTTCGCACTGGTCATCACGCGCCCCCGGCGGCCTTGTTGATCCTGGATTTAAGAAGCTGGGAAGGTCGGAAAACCAGGACACGGCGCGGCATTATGGGCACTTCCTCACCCGTTTTCGGGTTGCGGCCGACTCGCTGTCCCTTTTCCCGCACCGAGAAACTGCCGAACGAGGAGATCTTGACGGTTTCGCCCCCGGCCAGGGCCTGCGACATCTCGGACAGCACCGACTCCAGCAATTCCGCCGATTCGTTTCGGGACAGACCGACTTCCTGATAAACAGCCTCGCTCAACTGGGAGCGTGTAATGGTTTGTCCCGCCATGTGTCCGTGCCTTCCTTTCCGCAGTCCGGACCCGAGGACCGGCCACGGAGACAGCAGGCCGCCCGGGTCACGCGGGGCCGCCACCGTTCGCCGCATGATCCGGGGGCACAGTACCGGGTCACCGGAAAGTCGTCAATATCAGGGATTTGCGGGCAGGAGATAAAACTGTGCTCGAAGCCAGTCGAGGCCCCGTTTCCGGCTGGTCCGCACGCAGGCGTCGGGGCCGACCCGGATGACGCCATACGCCATGCCCGGGGTCAGAACCGCGCCAGCACGGAGCCCCAGGTAAAGCCGCCGCCCATGCCCTCCATCAACACCAGATGGCCGGGCCGGATGCGGCCATCGCGGACGGCCTCGTCCAGGGCCAGCGGCACGGAGGCGGCCGAGGTGTTGGCATGACGTGCGACGGTGGAGACCACCTTCGCGGCAGGCAGGCCGATCTTGCGCGCGGTTCCATCCAGGATGCGCTGGTTGGCCTGGTGGGGGACCAGCCAGTCCAGGTCGGCGATCGTCAGGCCGTTGGCATCCAGGGCTTCCTGGACCACCTCGGCCATGTTGACGACGGCGTGGCGGAACACCTCGCGCCCCTGCATGCGCACGTGACCGGTGGTCTGGGTCGAGGACGGACCGCCATCCACATACAGCAGATCGGTTTGGCGTCCGTCGGCATGCAGGTGGGCGGACAGGATACCGCGGTCGGCAGTGGTCCCGCGCCCCTCCTCGGCGCGCAGGACCACTGCCCCGGCGCCATCCCCGAACAGGACGCAGGTACCCCGATCGGTCCAGTCCAGGATCCGCGAGAACGTTTCGGCGCCGATCACAAGGGCGGTGCGGACCTGGCCCGAGCGGATGAAGGCATCGGCCGTCGCCAGGGCATAGATGAATCCGGTACAGACCGCCTGCACGTCGAACGCGATGCATCCGAACGCCCCCAGTGCCGCCTGAACGCGGGTGGCGGTGGCCGGGAATGTGCGGTCAGGGGTCGCTGTCGCCAGGATGATCAAGTCCAGGCCGGCGGGATCGATGGCGCCGTGGTCCAGGGCGGCGCGCGCGGCGGCGATGGCGAGATCCGACGTGTTCTCGCCGTCGGCGGCGAAGCGCCGTTCCCGTATGCCCGAGCGTTCCTGAATCCAGGCGTCGCTGGTCTCGACGGTGCGGGCCAGGTCCTCGTTCGTCACGACTCGGTCAGGAAGCCGGGACCCACAGCCCGTGATCACGGAACGCATGACCATCAGCCGTTTGCCGCCTGTTCAAGGCCCTCCGGATCCAGTCCCGATGCCTTCTGCACCTTCATGAACTCACCCTTGATGGTTTCGTTGAAGCCATGGGTGACAAGATCGACGGCGACATCAATGGCGTTGGCGAATCCGAGCGCGTCCGTGCCGCCGTGTGACTTGACGGCGATCCCGTTCAAGCCAAGGAACATGGCGCCGTTGTAGCGACGGGGATCCGTGCGCGCACGCACCTTGTTGAGTGACGAGCGCACCAGCAGATAACCCAGACGGCCTGAAAGCGAACTCTCGAAGGCGCTGCGGATCATGCCGGCGTAAAGCTTGGACGTGCCCTCGATGGCCTTGAGCGCCACGTTGCCCGTGAAGCCGTCAGTGACCACGACATCGACCGTGCCCTTGCCGATGTCGTCCCCCTCCACGAATCCCTCGAAGCGGATCGGCAGGGAGCTTTCGCGCAGGACGGTGGACGCGCGGCGGAGCGTATCCGTGCCTTTCTGGTCCTCGGTGCCAATGTTCAGCAGGCCGATGGTCGGTTCCCGCAGGCCCAGTACGTTGCGGCCGAACACCTCGCCCATGATCGCGAACTGAACCAGGTTGTCGGCGTCGCATTCCGCGTTGGCGCCCAGGTCCAGCATGACGCAGTCACCGCGCCGGGTCGGCATCAGGGCCGCGATGGCGGGCCGGTCGATGCCGGGCAGGGTACGCAGCGCCAGCTTGGCCATGGCCATGAAGGCCCCGGTGTTGCCGGCCGACACGACGCCGGCGGCGGTGCCTTCCTTGACCGACTGGATGGCACGCCAAAGGCTGGTGCCGCGGCCGCGCCGCACCGCCTGCGAGGGCTTTTCATCGTTGCCGACGACGCCCTCGGCATGGTGGATCTCGCAGATGGCATCCAGGCCGTCGCCATGGGTTACCGCCGGCCGCAATACGGACTCGTCCCCGTGCAGCAGATAGCGAACATGGGGATGGCGCTTGCGGGCGATCTGAAGTCCCTTCACGACGATGTCCGGCGCGTTGTCGCCGCCCATTGCATCAAGGGAAAGGGTGAGGCTGGCGCTCACGGGGACCCCACTCGGCGGTGTCTGTTCATGGTCCGGACCCCGGCCTGACCGGCCGGCGCGCGTGGCTCCGGGATGGCCCGGCGGCCGGAACCGGCGGGATGGCCCGGGGCCGAACTCAGGCCGCTTCAGGGTTGACGACCTCGCGGCCATCATAATGGCCACAGTGGGCGCAAACGTGATGCGGCCGCTTCAACTCACCACAGTTGGGGCATTCGTTGAAAGAATCCGCCGCAACGGCGTCGTGAGCCCGGCGCATGTTGCGTCGGGACTTGGAAATCTTGCTCTTGGGTACCGCCATCGGACCTGTCCAAAAAAAGATCGGGAATTCCGGGGCCGCAGCCCTTGGGCAGCCCGGCCGGGTGCCACTGGCGCCGATCGGGCGCAATACGCATCCGGCAGGGGCCGCAGGGGGCGGTCCCAAGCGTGAGCGCGTCTGTGTAGCGGAAAACGGATCCCGCCGCAAGCGACGCGGATGGATGGACACCAGGATTCTTGCCGTGCGGTGGCGAAAAGTGCTTTGGACCCTGTGGGCCAGAGGTTTCGCGACGACGGGTTGGGGGCAACGCTGTCCGGCCTCAGTCGCCGCGCTGGCCGGTCTTCAGCGCGGTCAGTGCCGCGAACGGCCCGGAGTGGCCGTCAGGAGTCTGGCCGTCAGGAGTCTGGCCGTCAGGAGTCTGGCCGTCCGGGGTGTGGCCGTCGGCGGGCGCGGCGTTGCCGCTTTCCGCCTTGTCCGACCAGCCACCGTCCAGCGCGGCGCCGTCCGCCCGGGGGTAGGGGTCGAGCGCCAGGCCAAAGGCCTCCGCGATGACCTCGCCCACGTCGATGACGCCGCCCTCCAGCGGCTCCGGACCGTCGCTGGTGTCGGCCGCCAGCGGGTTCACTTCGACCGCTCCGTCGGCGGAGGGTCGCGCGGCGGGTTCGTCGGAGAAGCGAAGCGCGACCTCATCGGTCACCACGCCAGAGAGCGGCGCCAGGCTGACGACACAGGTCTGGACAACGCGGGCCTCAAAGCCGCCGGTGACCTCGGCCCTGGTGATCCCCCGGCGGGCGCCGAGCGGGCGGACCCGCACCCAGGCCGTCAGGGACACGACCGCCTGCAGATCAAAGCGCGCCGCCAGGGCTTCCCGCTCGGCTGCATCGGCATCGATCGTCACGGTTCGGCCCTGCGCAGGCAGCCGCGCCACCGTCACCAGGCGGGACAATTCCGGCCGGGGTGGGGCGGTGTCGTCGGCTCCGCTCATGCTTCGGCACCGTCCGTTTGCCTACTGCTGGCGTTGGTCATGGACGGGAACCGGGCCACACCGTGGGCCAGATCCGCCCAGGTCCAGTGATCGCCAACCGCCACCAGGGCGCGGGCATGATTGGCCAGGGCTGCCAGACCCTCGGGCGGCGCCGCCACCTTCTGATAGACGTTGCGGTCCAGAGCCTCGTGAAGCAGGGTTTCGTCGGGGGCCGCCAGTGCCTCGTCATAGGTTGCCACGCGGCCATAGAAGGCGCGGCCCAGCTTCTTCATGCGCGACCCGATGCGCATGTCGCTGACCCCGGCCTCACGCAGGTTGCTGTCCCAATCGCGGAGCATGTGGTCGAACAGCGACTGCGACAAGCCTGCGGCCTCGGTCTCGTGCGGTGCTACTCCGGCGGTCTCGGCCTGCTCATGGGCCAGCGCGCCGAGCCGGCGATAGACCGGGTAGGCATATAGAACCAGCATGTCAAAGCGGCCGTCCAGCGTATCCGGAACGCCCCACGCCAGATAGGCTTGGGGCTGGCGGGCGCGCCGCACGATTTCGGCATACAGACCCTCGACCACCGCACGACCGGCGGCGCGTTCCCGGGCGCGCCGAGGTCCCTTGAACAAATCACCCAGCATGATCGGTTTCCGTCTCGTGTTCCGGTCCGGGTGGCGGAAGCCCGCCCGGCCCTGGACCCGGGCTCTTTCCCGGGCGTCGTGGAATGGTATATATGAAGGAACCCGGCCGGTGCAAAGCGCGCCATCCGGGCCGGTGGTTCGATTGATCCGGGATCCGCAGGATCCAAAAGACATGGGGATGGGTCCGTGATGGTGAATCCGCATTGGCGCGGCGTGCCCGCCGTCGGTGGTGTCGGCGCGCGGTTGTGCGCGGTGCTGGCCATGATCGTGACCGTCGGCGCCTGCTCGCCCGATATCGCGGCCCGGGGCAATCAGCCGACGGAAAGCCGCCTGAGCGAGATCGAGCCGGGGGAGCAGACCCGCGCCGAGGTGGCCGCGCTGCTGGGCACGCCGTCCACGACCGCGACCTTCGACGACGAGACCTGGTACTATATCAGTGCCCAAACGCAGCAGTACGCCGTCTTTCCGCGCAAGGAACTGGAGCGCGAGGTGATCGCCATCGCCTTTGGCGAGGACGGCATGGTCAAGGAGGTTCGCAACCTGACCCTTGCCGACGGCAACGAGGTGAGCATCGTCCGGCGCGAGACTCCCACCCTGGGCAACGAAATGAGCATTCTGGAGCAACTTCTGGGCAACATCGGGCGCTTCGACAGCGATGGCGGTGGGTCCGGCCTGACGCAGACCATTCCGGGGCTGTAGCGCGTCGGCGCGCCGGGGCCGGGGCCGGGGCCGGGGCGGGCGTCGGGCCACACGCGGCCGGCGGCAAGCGGCATCCCTTATGCCGGACGGCGCTGGCGTGCCCTGGCCTCCAGCAGGTGGCCCTTCAGGTATTGTCCGGTAAAGCTGTCGGGGTCGTCGGCGACCTGTTCCGGCGTGCCCCGGGCCACCACGCGGCCACCGCCGGCGCCGCCTTCCGGTCCCAGATCAATGATGTGGTCGGCGGTCTTGATGACCTCCAGGTTGTGTTCGATCACCAGCACCGTGTTGCCCTGGTCCACCAGATGATGCAGCACCTCCAGCAGCTTGCGCACGTCCTCGAAATGCAGCCCGGTGGTGGGCTCGTCGAGGATATAGAGCGTGCGGCCGGTGGCGCGTCTTGACAGTTCCTTGGCCAACTTGACGCGCTGGGCCTCGCCGCCCGACAGGGTGGTTGCCTGCTGACCCAGGTGGACATAGCTCAGCCCGACTCGCTGCAACAGCTCCATCTTGTCGCGGATCACCGGCACGGCCTTGAAGACGTCCGCCGCCTCTTCGACCGTCATATCAAGAATGTCGGCTATTGATTTGCCGCGAAACAGTATCTCTAGGGTTTCACGGTTGTAGCGTTTGCCCTTGCAGACGTCGCAGGTGACGTAGACGTCGGGCAGAAAGTGCATCTCGATCTTGATAACGCCGTCGCCCTGGCAGGCCTCGCAGCGGCCGCCCTTGACGTTGAACGAGAACCGCCCGGGCTTGTAGCCGCGTGCCTTGGCCTCGGGCAGGCCGGCGAACCAGTCGCGGATCGGGGTGAAGGCGCCGGTATAGGTGGCCGGGTTGGAGCGCGGCGTGCGCCCGATGGGGGATTGATCAATGTCCACGATCTTGTCGATCAGGTCCACGCCTTCGATGCGATCGTGCAACCCCGCCAGTTCGCGCGACCCATTCAGCTGCCGCGCCAGGGCCTTATAGAGGGTCTCGATCACCAGCGTTGACTTGCCGCCGCCCGAAACCCCGGTGACGCAGGTGAGGGTTCCCAGGGGAATGTCCACGGAGATGTTCCGGAGGTTGTTGGCGCGCGCCCCCCGGATCCCCAGGTGAAGGCCGTTGCCGGGTCGCCGGATGGCCGGCACCGGCACCGCCCGCTTCCCGGTCAGGTACTGGCCGGTCAGGCTGGCCGGGTTGGCCATGACCTCGTCAGGGGTGCCCTGGGCCACCACCCGCCCGCCGTGGACGCCGGCCCCCGGCCCCATGTCCACCAGATGGTCGGCGGCGCGGATAGCGTCCTCGTCGTGTTCGACCACGATCACCGTGTTGCCCAGGTCCCGCAGCCGGCGCAACGTTTCCAGCAGGCGGTCGTTGTCGCGCTGGTGCAGTCCGATGGAGGGTTCATCCAGCACATACAACACGCCCGTCAGGCCGGAGCCGATCTGGCTGGCCAGGCGGATGCGCTGGCTTTCCCCGCCCGACAGCGTGCCCGAGGTGCGCGACAGGGTCAGGTAATCCAGCCCGACGCTGGACAGAAACCCCAGCCGCTCGCCGATCTCGCGCAGGATGCGCCGGGCGATCTCGCGATCCTTGGGCCGAAGCCGTTCGTCCAGGGTCTCGAACCAGTCCTTGGCGGCACCAATGGACAACTCCGAGATCTCTCCGATGTGGCGGCCGTCCACCTTGACGGCCAGCGCCTCGGGCTTGAGGCGATAGCCCGCGCAGGCCTCGCAGGAATGCGAGGCCTGATACTTCGACAGCTCCTCACGCATGTTGGCGGACTCTGTCTCGCGCCAGCGCCGGGCGATGTTCGGAATCACGCCCTCGAACGGCTTTTCGGTGCGATAGCTGCGGGTGCCGTCGTCGAAGCGCAGCGGCACCAGCTCGTCACCGGAACCGAACAGCAGGGCGTTGCGGGCGCGCTCCGGCAGGCGGCGCCAGGGTGTGTCCATGTCGCCGCCGAAGTGCGCCGCCACGCTGGCCAGCGCCTGGGCGTAGTAGGACGACGGCTGCCCGCCCCACGACCAGGGCGCGACCGCGATCCAGAAACGAACGTCTCGCATGATCCAACCTCGCCCCCGCTTG
>CAYFTQ010000003.1:0-19994 GCA_964346035.1 uncultured Roseospira sp.
GGGGTTGGCCGGGGTGCTGACGGCCGTTCTGTTGCCTCTGGTTTGGTAGCGCGCCGGACCATCGGGCGCGCCGTCGGGGTGTTTGGTGTCGCGACGGCCATCGGCTCGCGGGTGACGCGCGAAGGTCGTTGACTTGCCTCGGCGATGATGGCAAACGCGCCAATCACCTTGGGGGCCGGCCGGGCTGGGGCCGGCCGGGCTGGGGCCGGCCGGCGAGGGCCGAGCGGGACGAGTGGGATCAGGGAGGACGATGTTGGCCAAGCCGGAATGGGGAACAAAACGAATCTGCCACTCTTGCGGTGCCCGATTCTATGATCTGCGGCGCCAGCCGGCGGTCTGTCCCAAATGCGAGACGGTTCAGGAGGACGAGGCGCCGGCCCGTCCGCGCCGCGCCAAGGCCACGGCGGCGGCTGACAAAAAGCCGAAGGCGGCGCCGGTCGCTCCGGTCGAGGAAACGCCGGAGCAGACCGACACCGAGGTGACGGGCAGCGGCCTGGGCGATACCGCCGTCACCGACGAGGAAGACACGGAGTCCGGCGGCATGATCGAGGACGCCTCCTATCTCGGCGAGGATGACGAGGACATGGCGGAGGTCATCGAGCACATCGACGCCGGCAACGACGACGACTGAGGCCGGTGGGCCGCAGCCGGCCGCGCGCCCGTGTCGGGTCGGCGTCTATTCCGTGGGCGCCCGGGTCGCCTTGACTTTGCCGGGCCGGGCTGGCTTGATCGCCACCCAGTCATGCAGGTGGGTCTTGATCCTGACGAGGCAGGGGCAGGGGCAGGGGCCATGCCCGGCGACGCCGTGCCGGCGCAGTCGCGTCGGTGGACAGACGGATGCCCGCCGGTCAGCGAAGGACGTCAGGTCTTTGGTTGGCCGGGTTCAGAACCAATCGTCGCCGACAGCGGAGAGCCAGCAGCGCGCTCGCGCCATCGGCGCAACAGCGCGGTTGAGCAAAACCATGCAGAAAAAGAACGGGGGTGGCCTCGGCGAGACGATCCGGACCGTTATCTATGCCGTCCTGATCGCCATCGTGATCCGGACCGTGGCCTATGAGCCGTTCAACATTCCCTCGGCCTCCATGGTGCCCACGCTTCTGATCGGCGACTACCTGTTCGTCTCGAAGTTCTCCTATGGCTACAGCCGGTACTCGCTGCCGTTCGGCCTGCCGCCGTTCTCGGGCCGGGTGCTGGAGAGCGCGCCGGAGCGGGGCGACGTGGCCGTCTTCAAGCTGCCGTCCGATCCCTCGACGGACTACATCAAGCGCGTCGTCGGCCTGCCGGGGGATCGCATCCAGATGGTTGGCGGCGTGCTGCACATCAACGGCGCGCCCGTCAGACGCGAGCGCATCCAGGACGCCGTGTGGCACGACCGCAGCGGTAATGTGCATCGCTCGCCGCGCTATCTGGAGACCCTGCCCAACGGTCGTGTTCATGCCATCCTGGAAGACCGGCGCGATTCCGGCCCCCTGGACACGACGCGCGAGTTCACCGTGCCCGAGGGGCACTATTTCATGATGGGCGACAATCGCGACAACTCCGCCGACAGCCGCGCCGATGTCGGCTTTGTGCCGGCAGATAATCTGGTGGGGCGGGCCGATGTCCTGTTCTTCTCCACTGACGGTTCGGCGGCCTTTTGGGAGGTCTGGAAATGGCCCTTCGCCGTGCGGTTCGACCGCATGTTTTCCTCGGTCCACTAGAGGGCGGGGCGATGGGCCGTGCCGGTGACGCGGCAGAGGACCAGGCGCTCGCGGATCTGGAGGGCATGCTGGGGCACCGCTTCGCTGACCGCCGCCTGCCGGAACGCGCGCTCACCCACGGCAGCCTCGCCGGCGGATCGCTCAGCTACGAGCGACTGGAGTTCCTGGGTGATCGTGTGCTGGGGCTGGTCGTTGCCCACATGGTCTACGAGCGCTTCCCGACAGAGGCCGAGGGTGCCCTGGCCCGCCGCCATACCGCCCTGGTGCGCCAGGAAACGCTGGCCGCCGTGGCACGCGATCTGGGCCTGCCCCGCCTGATGCGGCTGTCCCGCGGTGAGGACGATCTGGGTGGCCGGGACAATCCGGCCCTGCTGGCCGATGTGTGCGAGGCCGTGCTGGGCGCGCTCTATCTGGATGCCGGTTATGCCGCGACGGAGGCGCTGGTGCGCCGCACCTGGGCGCCGCTGATGGACATGGATCCCAGCCCGCCCAAGGATGCCAAGACAACGTTGCAGGAATGGGCGCAGGGGCGCGGCCTGCCGGTGCCGGAGTATGAAACGGTCGCCACGCGCGGCCCGGCCCATGCGCCGGTGTTCACCGTGTCCGCACGGGTCGAGGGAGAGACGCCGGAGACGAGCGACGGAACCTCGAAACGCCAGGCTGAACAGGGCGCGGCAGCGGCCCTGCTGGCGCGCCTGGCCCCCGGCGTCTGGGGGTCGCGATGACGGCGTCCGCCGGGCCGGCCGGCGCCCCCGCAGACCAGGCGGCCGGGACTCAGTCCGCCGGGGACAGTGACGCGCCCTTGCGATGCGGCTTCGTGGCCGTCATGGGCGCGCCAAATGCCGGCAAGTCCACTCTGGTCAACACCCTGGTCGGGACAAAGGTCAGCATCGTAAGCCACAAGGTTCAGACGACGCGCGCGCGCGTGCGCGGCATCGCGCTGAGGCAGTCGGCCCAGCTCGTGTTCATCGATACGCCGGGCGTGTTCCGGCCCAACAGGCGGCTGGATCGTGCCATGGTCGCCGCCGCCTGGGACGGCGCCGCCGATGCCGACCGGGTGCTGTTGGTGGTGGACGCGGCGCGGGGCCTGGACGACGACTCCCGCGCCATCATATCCGGCCTGCGCCAGGCGGGGCGGCTGGATGTGCTGCTGGCGCTGAACAAGATCGATGCCGTGCGGCGCGACAGCCTGCTGGCGCTTGCCGCCGCCCTTGACGCGGAAGGCATTTTCGAGCGCATCTTCATGATCTCTGCGCTGAAGGCCGACGGCACGGACGATCTGCTGGGCTGGCTGGCCGGCTCGGCGCCCGAGGGGCCATGGATGTTCGATGCCGACGATGTCTCCGACATGCCGCAAAGGATGTGGGCGGCGGAAATAACGCGCGAAAAACTGTACCTCCAGCTTCACCAGGAGTTGCCCTATGCATCGGCGGTGGAGACCGAATCCTGGCAGGAACGGGCGGACGGCTCCGTGCGCGTCGATCAGGTCATCTACGTCCAGCGCGACAGCCAGCGCGCCATCGTGCTGGGCAAGGGCGGGGGCCGGGTGCGCGCCATCAGCACCGCCGCCCGCCAGGAGATGGCCGCACTGCTGGAACGACCCGTTCACCTGTTTCTCCATGTCAAGGTGCACGAGCGCCTTTGGGAAGACCGGCGCCACTATGCCGCATGGGGATTGGACTTCGATGCCTGAACGCGACACTCGGGGCCGCCTGCGCCGGTGGGGCGGTCGTTCGTGAACGGGACGGCGCTGCTTCTTCTGGTCGTTGGCGCGCTCAGCCTGATCGTGCTGGTCGGACAGCATGTCTGGCGCCTGCCGCGTTGGCTGGTCCCGGTGCTGCTGTTCGCCGGTTTTGGTGCCACCCTGGGCGGCATGGGTGTGTTCGCGCTGGCGCTGATGGTGGGGTGATGCCCCATGGCGGTGGACTGGCAGGAAGAGGCGCTGGTTTTGTCGGCCCGTCCGCATGGGGAAAACGGTCTCCTTGCGGCTGTGTTCACACGTGCGCGTGGGCGCCATCTGGGCTTGGTGCGCGGCGGCGCGGGCCGCGCCGGGCGTGGCCTGTGGCAGCCGGGCAACCGTGTCATGGTCACCTGGCGGGCGCGCCTGAGCGAGCATCTGGGCACGCTGTCCGGTGAGTTGACGGACTCCCTGGCGGCGCGTGTGATGACCGATGCCGGACGGCTGGCGCTCCTGACCTCGGCCTGCGCATTGGCCGACGCGGCCCTTCCCGAGCGCGAGCCTTTGCCCGGCCTGTATGACGATACCCGCGCCCTGCTGGCTTTGATCGCCGGGATCGAGGCGCCCGGCGCGCTGGCGGCGCCGGCGGCCATGGTGGCGTGGGAGACGCGCCTTCTGGCCGACCTCGGCTTTGGCCTGGATTTGTCGGTCTGCGCCGCGACGGGTGTCAACGTTGACCTTATCTATGTCTCGCCCAAGAGCGGGCGGGCCGTTTCGGCGTCGGCCGGTGAACCCTACCGTGCGCGGCTGTTACCGCTGCCGGCGTTCCTGCGTCCCGGCGGCGCCGACGCGGCGGAGCCGGACACGAACGCGGTCGCCGACGGTCTGCGCATGACCGGTTTTTTTTTGGAGCGACATCTGTTCGAGCCGCGCCGAATGGCCCTGCCGGCGGCGCGCCGGCGGCTTGCGGCGCGAATGGATCGGGGCCGGTGATGACGTCGGCGGGGGACTGTCTCATGCGGATCAGACTTGCCGCGCCACGGGACACCGACGCCCTGTGGGCCATCCTGGAACCGGTCATCCGCGCCGGTGAAACGTATGCCCTGGACCGCGACATGACGCGCGCCGCAGCCCTGGCCTACTGGATGGCGCCCGGGCACGAAACACTTGTCGCCGAGGATTCTGCGGGCCGGGTCGTCGGAACCGCCTACCTGCGGTCCAACCTGGCCGGGGGCGGCGCCCATGTGGCCAACGCCGGCTTCATGACCGCGCCGTGGGCTCGTGGCCAGGGCGTCGGACGCGCGCTGGCGCGCCATGTCCTGGGGCGGGCGCGTGAGCGCGGCTATCTGGCGATGCAATTCAATTGTGTGGTGGCGACCAATGCCGGTGCCATCGCCCTGTGGCGGTCGCTGGGGTTCGAGACCGTGGCCCGCCTGCCGCGCGCGTTCCGCCATCCGCTCCACGGCCTGACCGAGGCGCTGGTGATGTACCGGCTGTTGTAGGCGCGCGCCGGGCCAAAGACCGCCGTCAGCCGAAAATCACCCCCGGCAGCCAGGTGGCCAGGGCCGGGAAAGCGGCCAGCAGGCTCAGGCCCATCAACTGGATGACGATATAAGGCATCACCCCCTTGTAGATCTGCATGGTCCGGATCGCGGGTGGCGCTACGCCGCGCAGATAGAACAGCGCGAACCCGAACGGAGGCGTCAGGAACGACGTTTGCAGGTTCATTGCGATCATCACACCCAACCAGACCGGGTCCACGTCCATGCGCAGCAGGACGGGGCCGACGATGGGCACGACGACGAAGATGATCTCGATGAAGTCCAGAAAGAAGCCCAGCACGAACATCACGAGCATGACGACCAGCATGGCGCCAAAGACGCCGCCGGGCAGGCCGGTCAGGAACTCGTGAACCATCTCCTCGCCGCCCAGGCCCCGGAACACCAGCGAGAACAGGCCGGCGCCCACGATGATGACGAACACCATCGAGGAGATCATCAGCGTCTGGCGCATGACATCGTTCAGGATGCCCATGCGCCAGACCCGGCGAAGGCTCTCTGACAGGCCCAGGAAGACGACGGCGGTGCAGGCTATGGCCACCCAGATCCAGGCCATGTCGCCGTCGCCGATGACATCGCGTGCGACGCGGAGGTCGACGTACCGAGCCAGCAGCAGCATGACGATCAGGGCGGCGAAGGTCATCATGATGGGCCAGGATCGGCCGGATTGCAGCTTCATCCCGCCCAGCAGAATGGCGCCGATGGCCCCGACCGCGGCGGCTTCGGTCGGGGTCGCGACTCCGGTCAGGATGGACCCCAGCACGGCGATGATCAGGATGACCGGCGGCAACAGGGCGTTGGCCAGCGTCCGGATTGTCTCCCATGCGGTCATGTCGGCGTCGGCCGCGTCGTGGATCGACGGCGCCGCCTTCGGCCGCAGCCAGGCCACCAGGGCGACATAGGCAATATACAGGAGCACCAGGCCCAGCCCCGGCAGCAGGGCGCCGGCAAACAGGTCGCCGACCGAGACCGTCTCCGGCGACCAGTTGCCCAACTCGCGTTGGGCGTCGGTGGAGGCGTTGGAGATCTGGTCCCCCAGCAGGATCAGCACGATCGACGGCGGGATGATCTGGCCCAGGGTGCCGGCGGCGCAGATGGTGCCGCAGGACAGCGCCGGATCATAGCCCCGTCGCAGCATGGTCGGCAGCGACAACAGCCCCATGGTGACCACGGTGGCGCCGACGATGCCGGTGGAGGCGGCCAGCAGTGCGCCCACGATGCAAACCGAGATGCCCAGACCGCCGCGCAGGGTACCGAACAGCTTGCCCATGCTGTCCAGCAGTTCCTCCGCGACGCGCGAGCGTTCCAGCATGACGCCCATGAACACGAACAGAGGCACCGCGATCAGCACCTCGTTGCTCATGGTGCCGAAGATGCGCTGCGGCATGGCGGCCACGAAGCTCATGTCGAAGGCGCCGATGAACCAGCCGACGATGCCGAACAGCAGCGCCGAGCCGCCCAGGGTGAAGGCGACCGGGAACCCGCCGATCAGGAACAGGCAGGTCGCCGCGAACATGATGAGGGCGAAGATTTCGCGTTCCAGCAGGGTCATCGGCCGGCCTCCCCGGATTCCTGCGGTCCGGGCGGCAGCGAATGGGTCTGGGTGACCGGCTCGCCCTCTTCATCCCAGCCGGCCAGCGTCAGTACGGAACGCGCCATCACCGACACACCCTGAAGCAGGACCAGTCCACCGAACACCAGGATGACGGTCTTCAGCATGTAGATTCCCTGGACACCGCTGGTTTCCTTCGACCCTTCCAAGACGCGCCAGGAGTTCTGGACGTAGGGCCAGGAGACCCACAACACCAGCACACAGAAGGGTATCAGGAAAAAGAGTGTGCCCAGCAGGTTGACCCACGCCTTGCGGCGGCGCGTGGCTTCCCGATAGAAAACGTCCACCCGGACATGACCGTCCTGCAGCAGGGTATAGCCGGCGCCCACCATGAACAGGATGCCATGCATGTAGACAATGCTTTCCTGCATCCAGATGAAGCCCAGGCCGAAGACGTAACGCAGAATCACCACCAGGAACTGGATCAGGACCATGATCAGGGCCAGCCAGGCGGTGGCCTGGCCGATGACGCTGTTCAGGCGGTCGATGGCGCGAGCAAGCGCGGCGAGCGAGGACACCCTTGTCTCCTGTTGGAGCGGACGGACGGCGGTGAGGCCGGAACGGCGCCGTGGTAAAGGGGAGGGGCGGCGGGGTCAAGCGATGTCCGGGAACGGAGTCGGGGGCCCCTTCGCGAAAAAGGGACCCCCGACCCGGTTGCGGGATTTTGGCCTCAGTTCTTGGAGGCGTAGGTGTAGGGCAGTTCGCGGGCGTTCCAATAAGCCTGGTCGGCGATGCGCGCCCAGCCGATGGACTTGGTTCGGAAGCTGATGAAGGAATCATAGACCCGCTTGGTCATCGGATTTTCTTCGGCCACCTCGGCCACGACCTCGCCGGCTGCGTCGCCGATGGCTTTCATGACGTCATCGGAGAACTTGCGCAGTTCCACGCCGTGGTCGTTGATCAGGGTCGCCAGCGCGTCGCCGTTGCGGGCGTTGAACTCGGCCAGGGTGAAGTCGTTTTCGGCGGCGGCCGCGCCCTGAATGACGGCCTTGTCGGCGTCGCTCAGGCTGTTCCAGACGTCCAGGTTGACGCCGCCGGACAGGGCCGTGCCGGGTTCATGGAAGCCGGGGTAGTAGTAATACTTGGCGACCTTGTAAAATCCGAAGGCAAGGTCGTTCCAGGGGCCGACCCACTCGGTGGCGTCGATGGCGCCGGACTGCAGGGCCGGGAAGATCTCGCCGCCGGGCATCGAGACGGCGGCCGCGCCGATGCGGCGCAGGACCTCGCCGCCCAGGCCGGGCATGCGGATCTTGAGCCCCTTGTAGTCTTCCAGGCTGTTGATCTCCTTGTTGAACCAACCACCCATCTGGACGCCGGTGTTGGCCACCAGCATCGGCTTGATCTTGAAGTCGGCCGACAATTCATCCCACAGCGCCTGGCCTCCGCCGTGATAGACCCAGGCGTTGATTTCTGTCGCGGTCAGGCCGAACGGCACGGCGGCGAAGAAGTTGAACGCCTTTGACTTGCCCTGCCAATAGTATTCGGCGCCATGGTACATGTCTGCGGTGCCGGAGGAAACGGCGTCGAACGCCTCGAACGCCGGCACCAGTTCGCCGGCCGCGAACACCTTCACGGACAATCGGCCATCGGTCATGTCGGTGATGCGCCGTGCCCAGCGTTCAGCGCTGGTGCCCAGGCCGGGGAAGTTCTTGGGCCAGGTGGTGACCAGCTTCAGTTCGCGCTTGTCCTGCGCAATAGCCGGCGTGGCGAGCGCGGCGGCGGCGGTGGCGGCACCCGCCGTGGCGGCGCCGGTCAGGAATTGGCGACGTTGCATGAGCTGTGGTCTCCCTCGCGTGTTCGTGTGTTCGCGTGTTCGTTTGATCTCTTGTACTGATCTCGTGTACCCGTTCGACTTCGGGCGCGGTGGGTCAGGCCCCGGCCCGGATACCGGCGCCGGCGAGACCGATTGCCCCCGAGGGTCCATGAGTAGACCAGGACCGGACGAAAGGAAAGGGCCAATTCAGGCGGAGAACAGGGTGGTTCATTTCCATGCCGTCGGCCACTCGGCAAGACCATTTCGCGGTTGCCGCGAGGCCCGCGAGGCCCTATTGCCGGGCATGAGGGTGTGGCCTGCGCTTGGCGCTTGGCGCTTGGCGCGCGGGCTGGCCAGTCAAGGGCGCTCGGCGGCGGTCCGCACCGCAATACGGGGAAGGCGATGCTGGCGTGGCCTGCGCTTGGCGCCTGGCGCTTGGCGCGCGGGCTGGCCAGTCAAGGGCGCTCGGCGGCGGTCCGCACCGCAATACGGGGAAGGCGATGCTGGCGTTGTTCACGGATTTCGGCCTGGAGGGTCCCTATACCGGCCAGGTCAAGGCAGTCCTGCACGCGCGCGCGCCCGGCGTGCCGGTGATCGACCTGTGCGCCGACGCGCCCATGTTCGACCCCATGCTGTCGGCCTATCTGCTGGCGGCCTATGGCCCGACTTTGCCGACCGGAACCGTCGTCGTGGCGGTCGTTGATCCCGGCGTCGGGTCGGCGCGCGGAACCCTGATGCTGGAGGCCGATGGGCGCTGGTACGTGGGACCGGACAACGGGCTCATGGCCATGGTGGCGCGAAGGGCCGAGTCGGCCCGCGTATTCCCCCTGTTCGCGCCGGACCGGGAGGGTCCGGCGGCCATCAGTGCCAGCTTTCATGGTCGCGACCTGTTCGCGCCGTCGGCGGCCCGGCTGGCACGCGGGGAACGCCCGGATCCCGCCGACGCGCGGCCGGCGGCTCTGGCCGACCGCGCCGACTGGCCCGACGACCTGGATCGAGTGATCTATATTGACCGATACGCCAACGTCATGACCGGCCTGCGGGCGGCACGGCTGCCGCCCGCCTGCGATCTGGTCGCGGGCGACCGGCCGGCGGCGCGTGCGCGGACCTTCGCCGACGTGCCGACGGGCGGGCTGCTCTGGTACGAGAACGCGAACGGGCTGGCAGAGGTGGCGGTCAACGCCGGACGCGCGGCCGACGTGCTGGGGGCGCGCCCGGGGGATGCCGTCGGCGTGCGCGCGGCTCGCGGACGGTGATCAGGGGCACGGAACCTGGGTGCCCGGGCGATGGCGGCGGCGCGCCGAATGGCGTATGGTATTCGTTCCGGGCGGGCGATCCATCGGCCGCGGGGGTAGAGTCCGGGCCTTGTGTGGGCCGGGCGGGGCGCGAGATCAGGGACCGCCGCGAATGGGATGCTGGGTGAAGTTCTGGGGGGTCAGAGGCAGTATTCCATGCCCCTCGCCCGATCATGTCGTCTATGGGGGCAACACCAGTTGTGTCGAGCTGCATCTGGATGATACCCACATCATCCTGGATGCCGGCTCTGGTTTGCGCGGGCTGGGCAAATCCATGCTGGCGCGCGGCGTGGAGAGCGCCAGCCTGCTCATGACCCACACGCATTGGGATCATATCATCGGGTTTCCGTTCTTTGCCCCGGCCTACAAGCCGGGCTTCCGGCTTGACATCATGGCCGGCCATGCCGCCGGAGACGGGGGCATCCAGACTCTGGTGTCGCGGCACATGTCCGGGCCGATGTTCCCGGTGCCGCTGGAGGCCATGAACGCCACCATGTCGTTCCAGGATTTCGATGCCGGGTCAGCCTTCGCCCTTGCGGGCGGGGTGACGGTGCGCACGGCGCCCCTGAACCATCCCAACGGGGCAACCGCCTACCGGCTGGAGCTTGACGGTCTTTCGGTCTGCTATGTCACGGATACCGAGCACGTTGCTGGCCGCCTGGATGAGACCGTTCTGCGGTTGATCGAGGGCGCCGACCTGATGATCTATGACTGCACCTACACCGACGCCGAGTTCCCCGCCCGCATCGGCTGGGGCCATTCCACCTGGCAAGAGGGGGTGCGCCTGTGCCAGGCGGCCGGAGTGGGGCGGCTGGCGGTCTTCCACCACGACCCCGACCATGACGACGCCTTCATGGGCCGCCTTGAGGATGAGATCCGTCAGGCATGGCCGCCGGCGCTGGTGGCGCGCGACGGCATGGAACTGACCCTAAGGGCGTGATCGCCCTGCCGTGACCGCCCTGCCGAGACCTGATCCGATCCCGCTCCCTTTATCCGGTGGCGGGCGAACGGGCGATGGTGTTGCCGCCCTGTGTCGGGCAACCTGTCGGGTGTGGCCCCCTGACGCAGGCGCTGGCCGAGGTCCGCCTGATTACCTGGGCGTTACCCGAACCGTCACGCGCCGGTTGATGTCCTGGTTGTTGGGCAGGGGCGTTCCATCGGGCGCCGTGTTCGGCACCTTGGGCGCGGTGTCGGCGAACCCGACCGCGCGCATGCGTTGTTCCCGCAATCCCTCGCCGGCGAACAACCGCACCACGCCGGAGGCCCGGGCCGAGGACAATTCCCAGTTCGACGGATAGAGATCGGATTCGATGGGTGTGTTGTCCGTGTGGCCCTGAACCTCGATCTGGAAGTTGCGATACTTGGGCGAACCCAGTGTCATCGCGACGCGCTCGAAGATCTGTTGCGCCTGCTCGCGCGGTTGCGCCGATCCGGGTTCGTAGAACGCCGATGTGGCGAAGTCGATGACCAGGCCCTGCTGGTCCACGCCCAGGCCGACGACGTCATCCACCTTCATCAACTCGATCGCCGCCGTGATGTCGTTGCGCAGGGCCTGGATCGGGCGCTCGATGTCGCGCTGGCCGATGCCCTTGGCCATGCCGGCCTTGACCTGTTCATAAAGCACCGGGTCCACCTTGGAGATGGCCGCCAGCAGAATGAAGAACGCCAGCAGCAGAGTGGCCATATCGGCGAAGGTGGTTACCCAGTCGTCGGTTTCGTCCCTTCTGGAGATTCGCTTGGCCCAGGATTGTCCGAGTTGGTCGAACATGGCGATCCCTCTTCGCTGGGGTCCGGTGCCGGCCTGCGGCACCGCCGCGCCCCCCGGGTGTTAGCTCTTGGACTTCATCATGCTGTCGATGCTGAAGTGCAGCGCCGGGTCCAGATAGCTGTTCATCTTGTCCTGGATGTAGCGTGGGCTCTTGCGCTCCGCCAGCAGGGCGAGCCCTTCCGCCAGCAGGTAGTTGCGGAAGCGCACGATTTCCTCGCGCATCTGGACCTTGTTGGCCGCCGGCAGGAAAATCAGGCGGGCGGCCAGCACACCATAAAGCGTCGTCACCAGTGCCACCGCCATGCCCGGCCCCAGGGACGACGGGTCCTCGCCCATGTGGTCCAGCATGATGATCAGGCCCACAAGGGTGCCGATCATGCCGAAGGCCGGCGAGGTCGAGCCCATGTTGCGCAGGATGTCGGCATAGACCATCTGGCGTTGAAAGGTGGTTTCCACCGTGTTGGCCAGGATTTCGCGGACCTCCTGGCCGGTGTAGCCGGTCACCACCAGGTCGATGCCGTAGCTGAGGAAGCGATCCAGCTTGCGCGCCTTGGCCGCGTCGCCCTCCAGGCCGGCCAGACCGCCCTTCTGGATCACGTATCCCCAGCGGATCACGCGCCCGACCTCGTGGGTCAGGATGGCCCGCGTGACCTCGTTGGTCAGCAGGATGCCAACCATCGTGCGCAGGGCATGCACGACGAACCGGGGTTCGAACGAAATAAAGGTGGCCGCCAGCGTGCCGCCCAGCACCATGATGAAGCTGGGCAGATTGAGGAACACGAAGACGTTGTCGGTGCTTAGGATGACCGAGCCGACAAACAGGCCGAACCCGAAAACGACGCCGAGGATGGTGGCGATTGACATGCGGGCGGGTTCCCAACAGCAAGACAGGCCCGAGGGCTTGGCGTGGTTCCAAGGTCCGGCACGATTGAACCGCGATGACGCTTGCAAGCAGCGCCCGCAGCCCGGAACCGGGAAAACCAATCGTCAGACGTTATCATGAGCCGGAGCGTTGCGTGCAAGGCCGAAAACGGCGAGAGTGCGCAAAAGCGAGCGGTCACGGGGAGCGTGCGTGTTGTGCGCCGGCTGTGTCGCTCCGGTCGAAGGGGGCGCGCCGTTCCGCCAGCATCCGGTGGGACCGCGCCGGCACCGAAGAGGGCGCCCGGATCGTGATGGATCGCATGCTTCCGGCGGGAGCCGTCGTGGAGGGGTTGACGGCCCTGGTCCTGGTCGTGGCGCTGCTGGTTGTGGCGCCGGGCAGGGAGCGGGAGCTGCGCGTCCTGTCGCATTGGCTGGCCGGCGCGCTTGTGTTCGAGACCACGGCCCGACTCCTGCCGGTGTGGATGGATGGCGGCTCGGATACCGTCATGTTCATGCATGGGGCCTTGCATGGGCTGGTGCCGGTTCTGGTGCTGATGGGTGTCTACGGCACCAGGGCGAACCAGAGCCAGAGCGGCCTTCCGCTGGTTCTGGGGGGTCTTGTCCTGGGCTGGCTGGGCGTCAGCACGGCGGCCGGCCTGGCGCCGCTTTGGACCGATGTGCCGTTGCTTGTCGGGCGGGGACTGGTCTTCGCACTCGTCGCCGACATGGCGTGGCGGCGCCGGCAGGCGCCGTTCGCCGCCGTGGCGGGTCTTGCTGTCCTGCTTGCGCTGGTCTCCGGTCTGGCGGCTGCGGCGAACAGTCTCGCGCCCCCGCTGCTGGTCCTGGTTGGCCCGGGCAACTGGCTGCTGCTTGTCGGGTTGGCTTTGGCGACCCTGGCCGGGGGCGCCGGCGCGCGGTCGCCCGGCGGCGGCCCTGACGAGCCACCGGGCCAGGACCCGGATGCCCGTCATCTGGGCGATGCCGGCGCCATCCTGGCGGCGCTGGATGTCGCCATCATCCGGGTGTCCGGGGACGCGCGCGTGGCCTGGGTGAATGCCGGCGCGCGGCAGTTGTTCCATGCCGGCTCGGAGTCCGAGCTGGTGGGGCTGCCCTGGTCCCGGCTGGTGCCCGAGGGTGGCGCCGAGGGCGCGGCCTTGACCGTGGCGCCGGGGATGGCGGCCCGGGGGAGTTTCGCCGAATTAAGGCGCGCGCCGGGGCCGGTGGCCATGCTGGCGCGTACCCTGGACGGCGTGGACATGCGCCTGGAGGGAACCCGCCTGTCCGGCCCGGACCCAAGCGGTGGCGTGACCCTGAAACTGCTGGACCGGTCCCAGATCGAGCATCTGTCGGTCATGGCCCGCCTCTCCATCGAGATGGACGACCTCATTCTTTCAGGGGCAACGCCGCCCGCCCTGAGCCGCCTGGTGTGCCAGCGGGTGCGGGAGATGGAGGGCGCGACGCTGGTCTGGATCGCGTTGCCGGAGTCGTCCGACGGGCTGGTGCTCCAGGCCATCGAGGGGCAGGGCGGCACCGCTCTGGCGGAGGGCATTGGAAAGCCTCTTCCGGCCGATATCCAGGTCCGCCTGGCGGGCGTGCTGGACCATGGCCGGCGGACCCCGCGCAGCGGCACCATGGCTGATACGGGCGGCGTGCCGGTGGCTTTTCCGCCCACGGCGCGCGATGCGGCGTGCGGGCCTGATGGTGATGGCGAGGGGGACGCCGCGCCCGGCTTCGCCGCGCTGCTGGGCGGCAGCGGAACGGCGGTGGCCTTCCGTTTCTTCGGCCCGCTCGACCGGTTCGGCGTTCTTGTGGCGCACGGCGCGGGCATGGGGCTGGACCGCAGCGCCCGTATGCGCCTGGATGTGGTTTCCCGGCGGCTCTCCAATATGGCCCGGCTGTGCCATGAGAACAGCTTTCTCCGCCTGCAATCGGCGGCCATGTCGGTGGCCGCCAACGCCATCTTCATTACCGAGCAGGACGGCCGTATCGCCTGGGTCAACGAGGCCTTCACCAGCCTGTCCGGCTTCAGCGGCGAGGAAGTGTACGGCAAGACGCCCCACATCCTGTTCTCGGGGCACCAGAACACCGACACCTATAACGACATGTGGGTGACCATCCGGCGCGGCGACGTCTGGCGCGGCGAACTGGTGGAGCGGCGCAAGGACGGAACGCTGTATACCGTGCAGCAGACCGTTACGCCGATGCGCGGTCCCGACGACGACTCCGTGTACTACGTCGCGGTGCACGAGGACATCAGCGCCCGCAAGCGGGCCGAGGAGCGCATCCGCTATCTCTCGAACTATGACATGCTGACCCGCCTGCCCAACCGTGTGCTGTTCCGCGACCGGTTGCATCAGGCGGTGTCGCTGGCGCGCCGTGTCAACGGATCGGTGGCCGTGCTGTTCATGGATCTGACCGAGTTCAGCCGCGTCAACGACACCCTGGGGCACGACATCGGCGACCAGATCCTGATGACCGTCGGTTCCCGCATCAACGCCGCCGCAGCCGCCGAGGTTGACACCGTCGCCCGCATGGGTGGCGACGAGTTCGCCATCATCCAGAGCGGGGCCCACGGCGCGGATGCGGCAGCCTCGCTGGCGGTCAGGCTGGCCCGCATCGTCGAAACGCCGGTGGAGATGGCCGGCAACACTGTCAGTCTGCGGGTTACGATCGGCATCGCCCTGTATCCCGAGGACGGCACCGATCCCGACAACCTGATCAAGGCCGCCGACCTGGCCATGCATCGCGTGGACCGGTCGCAGGGCGAGGCCTACCGCTTTTTCTCGAACGAGATCAACGACGAGGCCCAGATCCGCCTTGACCTGGAAGTGGACCTGCGCCGGGCCCTGGAACGGGGCGAACTGCTCAACTACTACCAGCCGCAGTATGACGTGGCCGGCCGCCTGGTCGGCATGGAGGCGCTGGTCCGCTGGCGGCATCCGACGCGGGGCTTGGTGCCGCCGGGCCAGTTCATCACGGTGGCGGAGGAATCCGGCCTCATCGTGCCGCTGGGCGAGGGCGTCGTGCAACGGGCGCTGGCCGACCTGGCGGCCTGGAAGGCCGAGGGCCTGCCCATGGTGCCGGTGGCGGTCAACATCTCGGCCGTCCAGTTGCGCGACAGCGCCCTGGTCACCCGCCTGCGCGAGGCCCTGGAGCATCACGGTCTGCCCATCAACGCGCTTGACCTGGAGCTGACGGAAAGCGTCCTGATGAGCGAGCATGCCGGCGCGGTCGGATTCCTGACCCGGCTGGCCGACGCCGGTTTCCGCATCGCCATCGACGACTTCGGCACCGGGTATTCCTCGCTCAGCTATCTGAAGCGTTTTCCGGTCCACAAGCTGAAGATCGACCAGTCGTTCGTTTGCCACATCAACGAGGACCGCAACGATACCATCCTGGTCAGCGCGATCATCAACCTGGGGCATAGCCTGGGCATGATGGTGATCGCCGAGGGCGTGGAAACCGATGACCAGTTGGCCCACCTGCGACACGTCGGGGTGGATGTGGTCCAGGGCTATCTGCTGGGCCGGCCGATGCCCGAGCAGGACATGCGCGGCCTGATGCGTGCCCCCCCGCTCGATTTTTCTTCCGTCGAGTACGTGCCGGATCCGGCCTGATCACGGTCAGCGCGAGCCGGCCGGCGGTGGAACAAAGGCCGTTCGTGCGGCGGGGTCCGTTGAGACGGCGGCCAGCCGCGCCCGGGCTGGCATTCGCGCCCGCGCCCGCGACGATTCTCAAGCCGCTTGACCCGCGGCCCTCCCCGGGGGGATACGGTCCCCTCCGCCCGAACCCGATATCGAACGCACTGGAACCTTATGACGGACGCCCAACAGGAAGAGCTTGATCGCCTGACCACCTGCCACCAGCGAATCAATGACAACCTCAAGGTCATCGGGGCACGTCTGGCCGCCTATGCCAAGGAGGTTCAGGAAACCAAGACATATATGTGGGAAGCCCGGCGCGACCTGGACCATATCGACAAGGTGGCCGTGCGACAGACGATCGATCAGAAAATCCGTTCGGCAGATGTTCTGCGCGAACAACAGCAAAAGCTATTGAAACTGCGCCGCTCGCCCTATTTCGGCCGGTTCGATTTTTTGCGCGATGACACTCGGACCGAAAAGCCGGCGGCCATTTACGTCGGGGTGCATGATCTGCGGGATGAACAGACAAGCGAGATCATGGTGCATGACTGGCGCGCTCCGATCTCGTCGATGTTCTACGACTACGAGATCGGTCCCGCCGGCTATGAGGCGCCGACCGGCGAAATTCGGGGCCGGCTCGATCTGAAGCGACAGTTTCGGATCCGTGACGGCGAGATGGAACTGATGCTCGAGTCCGGGGTCAACATCGTCGATGACGTTCTCCAGGAAGAATTGGGGCGGGCCTCCGACGACTCCATGAAAAACATTGTCGCGACCATTCAGCGCGACCAGAACGCAATCATTCGCAACGCCAGTGATCATACGCTGATCATTCAGGGCGTCGCGGGTTCGGGCAAGACGTCCATTGCTTTGCACCGCATTGCTTTTCTTCTCTATCGTTTTAAGGACACGTTGACTGCCGAAGACATATTAATCATTTCTCCCAACAAGGTATTTGCTGACTACATCGGGAACGTGCTTCCGGAACTGGGCGAGGAAAACGTCAGCGAAATACAAATGGAAACGCTGGCCGACGAACTGCTTGACGGAAAAGTGCGCTTTCAGACGTTTTTTGAACAGACAGAGCGGTTGTTGGACCATCGCGACGAACATCTGGCGGAAAGAGTGGCCTTCAAGGCGTCCCCTGATCTGATCGGGCAAATCGAGTCCTACGCGGATCATCTGGACGCCACGACCTTCGCGCCGCAGGACTGGCGAACCGGGGCAAAAATTGTGCCCGCGTGGCATTTTGAGGAAACATGGCGTAAGTATCGCGGCCTGCCCGTCGCGGAACGAATGAAATATGTTTATGAAAAAACGGAGCATCAGTTCTTCATTCACTACAGGCGGGATCTCGAAAAAGAGGAACGTCAGGATCTTCGTCGCTCTATTCGTGCCATGGTCAAGCGTTCGACTCTAAGGGCCGCCTACAAGGATTTTTTCACCTGGCTGGAGCGTCCCGATCTGTTCAAGGCGGCCGGCGGCCGGCTTGAATATGCGGACGTGTTCCCCTTGATATATCTAAAGATGCGTATAGAGGGAGTTGCCATCTCACGCAGCAAGGTCAAGCATCTTCTGGTTGACGAGATGCAGGACTATACGCCGGTGCAGTACGCTGTTCTTGGCAAGCTTTTCCAGTGTCGCAAAACCATCCTTGGTGACATTACCCAGTCGGTGAACCCTTCAAGCGCGTCGGCCGCAGAGAGCATCCGGAGGATCCTGAAGGCAACTCCGCCGATGACGCTTACCAAAAGCTATCGCTCCACCTGGGAGATCATGCAGTTCGCCCTTGGCATCTGCCCCAACGCTGCGTTGCAGCCGATGCGGCGTCACGGCGAGACGCCTGTCTTGACGGCCTGCACGACCGGCCATGCGTGCGCCTCGGGTATCGTTGCCGAGATAGAGCGGTTTGCGGCATCGCCCCACCGCACGCTGGCGATCATTGCCAGGACTCAGAAGCAGGCCAACAAACTGCACCGCCAGCTCGCTGAGTCCGGCGCGGACGTCCGGCTTCTTGATCCCGGCAGCGGCAGCTTTTCCAGCGGAGTCGTCGTATGCACCCCGCACCTGGCCAAAGGTCTGGAATTCGATCACGTGATCCTCGCCGATGTCAGCGACAAGAACTATAGAAACACGGCGGCGGACAGGGGCCTTCTGTACATTGCGTGTACTCGTGCCATGCACCGTCTTATGGTTTTTTATACGGGTGAACCGTCGCCACTCCTTGCCGGGGTCGCGCTTGAACCGGCATCGAAGGCCGCCACCTGATGCCGGTCGCCCAGTCCGTTCAATCGCTTGGCGCCGGCGCGCCGGACATGGTGTGTCCGGGTGCCTCGCCACAGCCCTGGTTCGGGTCCCTACCGGAGCCTCGTGACTAGGCCGGTCAATGAATACGCGGCCGCTCCAGGTCTTGATGAAGCGCGACGGCATGCTTCGGCCCCTGCGGACGGTTCGATTGCGCGGGGGCGCGGAAAGGGGATGAGGACGCCACGATGGTTGTTGACCATAAGAGGGAGAATGTTAGGGCGGCTGTAATGGTAACCCTTCATCTCAATGAAACGGCGGGTGGGCACGTCAAGGTCTGGGAAAGGTTTGCAGAGGCGGCGGCGGGTGTTGATGATCTTGACCTGACCGTATTTTTTCTTGGTGAATCTGAGACCGTTATCAGTCTAAGTGAGACGTGTCGTTTGCAGACCTTGCCGCCGAAGCTGGGGACGGATCGCTTCCGGTGGCTTGATAGCGGTGCCGGGCATACGGATCTGGCGCGTTCGCATCCCGATCTTGGAAAACGTCTGGCCGATCGAAACATCCTGATTACGACCGATCATTTTGCTTTCGGGAAAACTGCTGCAATGTTGGCGCGGTCAAATAACATTCCATTCGCACATTCCATCCACACGGATGTCCAGGCCCTGGCCCAGACGTATGGACCCAGGGTTCTTAGAAATATATTCGGCGAGTTCATTGGGCGAACATTGGCAGACACGTTCAAACTTGGTGCCAGAATTGGAGAGTCGGAAAAAGCGAAGCTCCTTCATCACGTCAAAGGCTGCGATCACATTTTCGTTTCGAGACCGGAAGACGCGGCGCTTCTGAACAGCGTCGGTGGGATTGGTCCGACATCCATGCTCAGGCGCGGGATTGACATCGAGGTATTCTCACCGTGTCATTGTGACAGGGACTGGTTGTTTTCTGAATATGGGGTGCCACAGTCCGCAACGCTGGTCATGTTCGCCGGCCGCTTTGACAAAAGCAAAAACGCTGGTACGGCCATACGTACGGTTCGTGCCTTGCTTGACAAGGGATACGACCTGTTCTTTCTCGTCGCCGGACAGGGTGCGGATCTTGAACAGGCACGGGTTAACCTGGGGCGCCGTCTGGTCGCTCCCGGCTTCCTTGACCAGAAGAAACTTGCAAGGACCATGGCCTCCGCAGACCTTTTTCTTTTTCCCAGTGAAACCGAGACGTTCGGGAACGTCGTTCTGGAGGCCCGGGCATCCGGCCTGCCGGTCGTTGTCTCCGCGAGGCGCGGTGGAACAGCCCGCTGGGTCCATCAGGCAGGGTGGGACGGGCTGGTGGTAGCCGACGGCGATCCGCAAAGCTGGATCGAGGTGACCGAATCGGCGTTGGGAATGGATCTCGGGGCGATGGGCCGCGCCTCTCGACAGAGGATCGAATGCCACGCGCCGTCCTGGGAAACGGTGTTCAAGGAAGACCTTGTCCGGCAATGGCGCGGTCTCGTCAGGTCCGCAAAGGGACGGGGAACGACGCTTTGATTGGAACCGCCCGCCTGTAGCGAGAGCAGCATGATCAACCCATCGACTCGCTTGGGTCCTGTGCGCCCCGGCCTCGCGAACGCCTTCGGCATTGGTGCGGTGGTGGGCGTGCTTGGCGGTCTGATCGGACTGAGTCGCGCGCCTGGCCTCATCCTCGCTGTGTCGGCCCTGAAGCTTGCCCGCAAGCACTGAACCGCGCCGCTTCGGGGTCGCGGGCGGGCAGGTGCCAACACAATAATCGCGGACCCAAGCGGGCCTGAACCGAATGACTGTGCCCAGGAAAACGGCAGTGGGACACACCGGCTCTCGGGATGGACCCGATGTGCTGGTCGCGGGGGGCGGTCTGGC
>CAYFTQ010000003.1:20094-23196 GCA_964346035.1 uncultured Roseospira sp.
GACACACCGGCTCTCGGGATGGACCCGATGTGCTGGTCGCGGGGGGCGGTCTGGCCGCGCTGTGCGCTGCCATCGCCGCGCGCCGCGCCGGCGCCTCGGTCTGGCTGGTTGATGCCGCCCCGGAGGCCCTGAAGGGCGGCAACGCCCGCCATGGCCGCAACATCCGTGTCGCCCACGACGGGCCATCCGCTTATATCCCCGACGGCTATCCGGTGGCCGCGTTCGAGGCCGACCTGTGGCGCGCCGACCCCGGGGCGGTTCCTGATCTCCTCCAGCGTCTGGCTCGGGACTCCGAAAGCGTCCCCGAATGGCTGGCCGCGCAGGGGGTGGCGTTCCAGCGGCTTGACTCCGGTGTCCTGCCCTATTCGCGGCGCACGGTGTTCCTGCTGGGCGGCGGGACGGCGATGGTCAATGCGCTGGTCCGGACGGCGACGACGTTGGGCGTGCGGGTGCTGCACGACACCGCCGTCGAGGACGTGGCGGCGGATGGGCGGGCGATTCTGCGGGGCACTGAAGGCCGAACCGAGGTTGCCGCCCGCGCGGTCATTGCCTGCACGGGCGGTTTCCAGGGCCATCGCCCCTGGTTGCGCGCGGCCTTCGGGGCGGTGGCCGATGCCTTTGTCAATCGGGGAACACCCTACGCCGACGGCCACCTGTTGCGGGTGCTGCTGGACCGGGGCGCGGCCCCGGTGGGCGACGCGGCGCACGCCCACCTTGTCGCCGTCGATGCCCGCGCGCCGGCCGCCGACGGCGGCATCATCACCCGCGCCGACGGCATGGCGTGGGGCCTGGTGCTGGACCGCGACGGCCGCCCGGTTCGTGACACAACGCAGGAGACCGGCTCGGCGCGGTATTCCGGCTGGGGGCGGCTGGTCGCCGAGTGCCCGGGCGGGATCGCCCATGTGATCCTGGACACCGCCGGGGTGGCGCGGCTGGGCCGTCGGGTGTATGCCCCGCAGACCATGCCCGACACCGACACGCTCGCCCATGACCTCGGTCTCGATCCGGTGCGCCTGGCCGCAACGCTCCATCACGAGGGGCCGGCGGGCGGCCCGCCGTGGCATGTTCTGTCCATCCGGCCCGGGATCACCTTCACCGGGCTGGGGGTGCGCGTGGACCCGGACGGCCGCATTCTGGACCGGGCCGGCGCGCCCCTGCCGGGGCTGTTCGCGGCCGGCATGATCATGGCGCCGGCCGTGCTGGGTGGCCGCTATCTGTCGGGCACCGCCCTGACGGTGTGCGCGGTGTTCGGCCGTCGGGCCGGTGCGGCGGCGGCGCGCCATGCCCTTGGCTGACAGGGACATCCTGGACGAGGCACGCCGTCAGATGACGGTCTGCGTCGTCTGCAAGTACTGCAACGGGTATTGCGACGTCTTCCGCGCCGCCGACGCGCGCCCGGATCTGACAGACGCCGATCTGATGTATCTGGCCAATCTGTGCCATCATTGCCGGAACTGCTGGTACGCCTGCCAGTACCGACCGCCGCACCGCTACGCCGTGGCGCTGCCGGCGGTGCTGGCGCGCGTGCGGGTGCTGTCGTGGCGCAGGTTTGTGGGATGGCCCGCCCCACCCGGTGGGCCGGCGGGGCTCGCCCTGGCCGCGACCCTGTTGGTGCCGCTGCTGACGCTGCTTCTGGTGCCGGCGGAGACGCTGTTCGCGGCCTACAGGGAACCGGGCGCCTTTCACGCCGTCGTTCCGCGCGGTGTGATGGTGTGGGGCGCTGCGCTGGCTTTCCTGGCGCCGCTGGGACTTGCGGGGCTTGCGATGGCGCGGTTCTGGCGCGCCATCGGCGGCGGATCGGCCCGCGATATGCTCCGCGCCCTGCCGGTGACGGTGCGCGATATCGTCACCTTGCGGAACCTGAACGGCGGCGGCATCGGCTGCAACGACCGGGACGAAGCCTTCTCCAGCGGGCGCCGACACGCGCATCATCTGGTCTTCTGGGGCTTCCTGCTGACCGTCGCCGCGACGCTGGCGGCGGCGGTGTCCCATCATCTGTTGGGGATGAGGGCACCCTATCCCTTGATCAGCGCACCGGTGCTGTTGGGGACGGCCGGCGGCGTCGCGCTGCTGGCCGGGGTGGCGGGACTGGCGTGGATCAAGCATCGCGCCGACCCGGCGCCCGAGGCGCCGGAAACCCGCGCGGCGGAATGGACCCTGCTGTGTGTGCTGGGCGCGTCCGCCGCCAGCGGGCTGATGCTGTTGGTCTTGCGGGAGACCGCCGCCATGGGGATGCTGCTCGCCGTGCATCTGGGGACGGTGCTGGCCTTTTTCGTCACCCTGCCGTTCGGCAAGATGATGCACGCCCCCTTCCGCGCGCTGGCCCTGCTGCGCGCCGCCATGGATCGCCAGGAGACCGACCGCGCCCATGACCCTTGACCGACCCCGAGTCCTGATCCTGGGCGGCACAACGGAAGGCTATGCCCTGGCCGATGCCCTGGTGGCCGATGGCCGCTGGAGTCCCGTCTCGTCCCTGGCCGGACGCACCGCGAACCCGCGCCCGCCGGCCGGGGCGATGCGCGTCGGCGGCTTCGGCGGGCCGCAGGGATTGGCCCGTTGGCTGGGGGACGAGGGCATCGCGGCGGTGATCGACGCCACCCACCCCTTCGCCAGCCGCATGGGCCGGAACGCCGCGACCGCCTGCGCCGAAACGCGGGTGCCTCTGCTGCGCCTGGAGCGGCCGCGATGGATGCCAGGCCCCGAGGATGACTGGACCCTGGCCGCAGACTGGGACGATGCCGTGGCCGCGCTGCGTGCGCTGTCGGCGCGGCGTGTGCTTCTGGCGGTCGGCCGTCAGGAGGTCGCCCCGTTCGCGGTGCTGCCCGACGTGTGGATGCTGATCCGCTCGGTCCAGGCGCCCGACCCCATGCCGCCCTTCGCGCAAGCCGAGGTGTTGCAGGCGCGCGGTCGGTACGCTGATCTCGCGTGTGCTCTGCTGCTCGGCCGCCGCGCTATACGCCTCTCCCTGCACAAACTGCATGTGCCACAGCCGGCGTCCAAAGACGTAGAAGACCCCCAGTATAAAGAGAAATAACACCACGGCCCGAGGGGCGGCTTTGATTGCGGTCCAGCGCGCCGCCCATTGCCCCTCAATCGCCGGGC
>CAYFTQ010000004.1:0-19055 GCA_964346035.1 uncultured Roseospira sp.
CGACGAGGCGCGCGGCCCCGCCGCGGGCGAAGGTCTCGCCGAAGACACGGCACCACCCGCACCGAACGCGAGGCGGCGCGGGGCAAGCAGTCCGGGCGCACGCAGGAAATCCAGCGCCTGATCGGCCGCAGCCTGCGCGCCGTCACCGACCTGGAAGCGCTGGGCGAGATTCAGGTCAAGGTGGACTGCGACGTCCTGCAGGCCGACGGCGGCACCCGCACGGCCGCCATCACGGGCGGCTATGTCGCGCTGGCGCTGGCGCTGCGGCGGACGCGGGCGCAGGGCCTGCTGGCTGCGGACCCGCTGCGCGAGGGCGTGGCGGCGATCTCGTGCGGTCTGGTCGGCGGCGTGCCGGTGCTGGACCTGGACTATGACGAGGATTCCGGCGCCCAGGCCGACGCCAACTTTGTCATGACCGCATCCGGCGGCCTGGTTGAAATCCAGGGCACGGCCGAGACCGTGCCGTTCCAGGAAACCGAGTTCCTGGCCCTGATGACCCTGGCGCGGGCCGGCATCACGTCCCTGTGCGCAGCCCAGGCCGCAGTCCTGGAAACCGTCGGGGAGGCGGCCCGGCAGACCCGCTAGCCCGCGCGTCCCAGCACCGCAAGGCCCGTCGCCGGAAGGGGCGGGCCGCAGCGGCCGGCCTCGGCCCGATCACGGGATTCCTGCCGGCAGCACCCCCGGGTCAGGAGAGACCGGGCGGGCGCCGGGCAAGCCATTCCCTACAGCCCGTCCCTGACGATACTGGCCATCAGCTTGCGGGCCACCTCGCCGGCGTCCATGTCCTCAAGGATCATGTAATAGCCCTGCGCGACCGACGCCTTCAGCGCCGGCAGGGTAGAGGCGGGATCGTTCAGCAGCGCCTCGCGCGCCCGGTTCAGGTCGTGCAAGGCGAGCGCGAACTTCTCCAGATAGCGCGCCTTCAGGTCCTCCGCGCCGGCCCGGCTGCGGTTCAGGTCACGCCGCACCGCGTCGCGTTCCGTCCGCACGGCGTCCAGGGCGCGTTGGGCCTGATCCCGCTCCGATTCGGCCTGGGCCAACGCCGTGCGCAGCGCGGTCAGGTCGTCGCGGGCGCGTGCCAGGTCCAGGTTGGCGCGCGCCTGCCGGCGCTCGCGGTCGATCTGGGCCCGGTTGGCGCGGGCAAGGCGGGTTTGCTGGTCGCGGATGGTGCCCAGCGCCTCGGCCATGCGGGCATTGAGCGCGCGCATGTCGCGACGGGTCTCCGCCATCATGTCGGCGTCATCCAGACCACCGGCGGCGGCGATGGCCTTGATGCGGCGGAACATCCGGATATAGCCGGCGATCAGGGCGGACTGGACCGGCAGGTCCGGCATCAGCCCGGCCCGCTCCAGGCGCGCCCGAGCCGCCGGATCGGCTCCCAGACCAGCCAGCGCGCCGGCGAGCGCGCGGTCAAGACAATCATCCGACACACTCTCCGCCAGGCTGGCCCAGGTGCGGATGACCGACGGTTCGCGCGGATCGCCCAGGATGGGCGCCGCCGCCCCGCCGTGCGTCAGGACATCATCAATGCGGCGGGCCAGCGGGCCGGCGGCGTCATCGCCGCCGGCCGGCGGCAGGTGGTCAGCGGGCGTCGCCATGGCGCGACTCCCGAACCCGCATGACCTCGCTCTCCAATTCGGCGATATAGCGCGAAGCTTCGTCCAAAAGCGTATTCAGACGCCGGTTCTCGATCCGCAACTGGGTCACGACCCGGGTGGTATCCATGGCCTGCCGCAACGCATCATCGGGGCGCGCCGGCTGCGTCGCGTCGGCGCGCATCGCCGGAACCCCGGGCGCCCCCTGGGCATGGACCGTCACCGAACCGCCCAGCAGGTCGTCGAATGAGCCGCCGGCATCCTCCAGATGGGAACGCGCGCGATGCAGGGCGCTCAGGGCCTCGGCGCCATCGGCGCGCATGGCCAGCGCCATGATCTTGCGGAAGCGGTCTCGATCAAAGCGGGACCAGTCCATGAAATATCCCGTCAATATCCGGCAGAAGAAGACACTAGGGCGCCCCCGGAGCGCCCCGGGGGCCGAACGGGTCACCCGCGCCGAGCCCGGAGGCAGTGTGAAGGATCATGACGGGCGCGTCGAGGGTCGCGCCGCCGGCGGCCCCTGATGATCCGACACGCCGCACAGTGTCCGACATGACCGTTAAGACTCGGTATATCCCGCCTGCGGCGGGCGGCCTCGGCGCCGCCACCACCGTGACCGAACCCAATGGGCGCGCCGTCCCCCGCCGGTGAGCGCAACAATAATGCGCCAACCCTAGTTCCCGCGAAATAAATAGGGTTGTATCCGGCGGTCCAGGAGCCATATGGTGATCATCAGGGATACTCGAAGGTCGATCCAATCGGCCCGTTCTTTCGAACGTCGCACCCCGTCAGGAGACAGGCCCATGATCAAGACCGCCGCCGTGGCCTTTACCGCCGCCCTGTTCGCGTCCTCCGCCGCCCTCGCGTGCAGCGGCTGGAAGTCGGCCGACAGCACCAAGCCGATCACCACCGCCCAGGCCGAGACCAGCGCCCAGTCCACCACCCAGTCCACCGCCCCTTGGGCGACCAAGGGCGCCACCAACTAATCGGCCGCTCGATCAAGGGCCGCTTGATCGAGGTCAGCGCCGGCTCGGACGCAGTCCGGGCCGGGCCGGGCCGCGCCGGCGGTGTCAAACAGGGTAAGACCAACGGCATCTGACGATGACCGTTGCTATAATGCGGGCTTTTCCATACGGAAGGCATGAATCGGGGCTTGGCGCGAACGCGCCCGGCCCCGGTTTCATGTCCGGGTTCATGTCATGGGTCGGGTTCATGTCCGGGCCAAGGCCGAAGAGCGCCACCGCGCACGGCCAGGCCAGCAGCCCGAACCGTCTAATCGCCCAGCCCATAGGGCGCGGGCAGGCTGTTGACCAGGCCGAGGAATTTCTGGCGCGTCTCGGCGCGGGCGGTCTCGCCGAACAGGGGGTCCTCGTTGTCGGCGAAGGCGGCGCCGATTTCGGCCCAGTCGTCCGCCGTCAGTGCCTTCTGGGCCATGGGCAGGACCACGCCTTCTTCTTTCTGAAGGTGCTTGGTCTGGAAGGCCAGATAGGACTGAACCGCCTCGCGAAAGGCCGCCGCGCCGCCGGCCTCGCCGGCCCGGTAGCGTTCCAGCGCGCGGCGCAAACCCACCAGGCTGCCCGGGCACTGGCGGTGTTCTTCCTCCAGTTCGTCAAGAATGGACTGCGATTCGGGGGCGCGCAGACGCAGCCGCGCGAACAAATAGCGGTCTTCCTTGGGATGGTGAAAACGGTCCACGAATCCTTCCAGGTAGTCCACGATCTGTGTCATGACCTCGAAATCAGGCGTACCGCCCTTGTCCTGATCGCGCATCATCTGTTCGAGCAGATGCACGACCCGATAGAGGTGGCGATGCTCGTTCTTGATGATCTTGAGTGACTGCATCATGGCTCGCTGTTCCCGCCGCCGCACACGCGTGGCCCGTTGCGCCCCATCCTAGCGCCGGCGCCGACTTGCTTCAATTCGAATGCACGGGCGGATAAAACTGTATCACGTTTCCCGCGCCGACCCGGGCGTCGGCGCCCGTTCGAAACGGAACGGCGCCTCCAGGTCCTCGACGCGCGCGTGAGAGCAGTCCAGGTCCCGCAGGTGGCCGTCTTCCAGCGCATAGATCCAGCCGTGCACGGCCAGCGACTGATCGCGCGCCCAGGCATCCTGAACGATGGAGGTCGCCGCCACATGGCGTACCTGGGCGGCGACATTCAACTCGCACAACCGGTCCACGCGCGCGCTCTCGCCCAGCGTCGCCAGTTCCGCGCGGTGTTCGAAGGCGATCTGCTTGAGCGGCTGCAACCAATTGTCGATCAGCCCGAGTTCGGTCCGGCCCAGAGCCGCCCGCACACCACCGCAACCGTAATGGCCGCAAACGATGACATGACGCACCCTCAGGATCTCGACGGCATATTGCAGCACGGACAGAAGGTTGATGTCGGAGGGCACCACCAGGTTGGCGACGTTGCGATGGACGAACAGTTCACCCGGCGCCAGGCCGACGATGTCATTGGCCGGGACGCGGCTGTCTGAACAGCCGATCCACAGGAAGTCGGGCGACTGCTGGCTCACCAGCCGGTGAAAATAGTCCGGGTCCTCACCGAGGCGCGCGCTGACCCAGGCCTCGTTGTTGGCCATCAGCCGGGCAATGCTCATGGTGGCCCCTTCCCTGCCTTGGTTGACCGACTAGTCCCGGACGCCCTGGTTGGTGACCGCGCGCCGGGCCTTGCGGACACCGTACCAGACCAGGCCGGCGATGACCGGCACCGACAGGCCGGTCATCAGGCCGACGTTGACGGCCAGGCCGGCGCTGTCCGCCGCCTTGAACAGATAGCCCGCCAGGCCGACCGCGTAATAGCTGATGGCCACCACGGACAGGCCCTCGACCGTTTCCTGAAGCTTGACCTGGATGCGGGCGCGTTCGTTCATGCTGTTGAGCAGGTCGCGGTTCTGCTGTTCCAGGCCGACCTCCACACGGGCGCGCAGCAGGCTACCGATTCGGGTCGCGCGCTGGGCCAGGGATTCCTGGCGTTCGGCGGCCGATTCGCAGGTCGCCATGGCCGGACCGAGACGCCGTTCCAGAAACCCGTCCAGGGTCAACTGGCCCTCAAGACGCCCGGTACGCAGGTCGCGCAGGCGCTGGCCCACCAGGCCGTAATAGGCACGCGAGGCGCCAAAGCGATAGCTGGAGCGCGCCGCCAGGCTCTCGATGCGGGCCGACAGGTCGGACAACTGCCCCAGAAGCTCGGCGTCCGAGGTCTGGTCGTCGGGTTCCGCCATGCGGGCGCTGACGTCCGCCAGCGCCTCGTCGATGTCGCGCAACTTGGGGATCAACTCCTGCGCCAGCGGCAGGGCCAGCAGAGCCACGGCCCGATAGGTGTTCAACTCTATCAGGCGCTGAATGGTGCGTCCGGCGTGGCGCTCGTCCAGCCCGTCGTCCTTGACCAGGATGCGCGTGAAATGGTCGGCATGCAGCCGGAAATCTGCCCAGACCCGGCCCTTTCCACCGGCCAGCGAACTGGCGGTCAGCGGATTGCCGTTGAAATGACGCAGCGAGATTTCTTCGGAATCCGGCATCTCGACGTCACGCGTCAGCAGCGCCAGATGAACCGCCGAGAGCACCTCGCCCGGCAGCGATCCCAACCAGTCCGCCGGCAGTTCGGCCAGCACCGTTTCCTCGAACGGCATGCGGACGTGGGCGCGGCGGTAGACGGTGTAGGTGCTGAACTCTGTGTGGCGCTCCCACTTGACCTTCAGGCCGCCGAACTCCGCGACGTGGTGCTTGGAGTCCTCGGCCGGCGCCGCCCCGCCCTTGCGGGCGCACAGCCGGGCCATGTGGAGGCGGTCGTCCTCGGCGCCGTTCTCACCCGACAGGACCGAGAACTGCGAGATCCGGACCGGCGCCTGGAGGGGCTCGGACGGACGCGCATGCAACTCTCGCAAGAGCTGTTCCCGCAACGGATACTCGCGGAAGGGGGGCGCGTTCATGACCGCTGGACCTCGCCACCGCCATGGTCCTGCCCAACCCCGCGAACGGCTTCACAGAACCGGGCGATCAGGGCGGCGTCCTTGACGCCCCTGGCGCGCTCTACCCCGGAGGAAACATCGACCCCCGGCGCGCGAGTGCGGCGCAGGGCCTCGGCCACGGTGTCCGGGGTCAGGCCGCCGGCCAGCATCCACGGCAGGGGCGCCGCCCAGCCCTGCAGGATGGACCAGTCGAAGGCGGCGGCATGGCCGCCCGGGCGATCGGCGCCCGGGGGTGGCTTGGCGTCCAGAAGCAGGCGGTCGGCGTGATCGACATAGGCCTCGGCCGCCGCCAGATCGGCCGCGCTGGACACCCCCAGCGCCTTCATGACCGGCACGGCATACTCGCGCCAGACGGCATCCACGCGGGCCGGGGATTCCGAGCCATGAAACTGAATCAGGTCCAGCCGTACATGGCTTAGCACATGGTCCAGCAGGGCGTCGTCCGGATCGACGAACAGGCCGACGCGGCCGACGACACCGGGCAGGCCGTCGAACATGTCGGCCGCCTGCTCTGCCGTGACGGCGCGTGGCGAGGGCGCAAAGAACACCGCGCCAAGCCAGTCGGCGCCGGCCTCGACGGCGGCCTCGACCGTCGCGCGGTCGCGCAGGCCGCAGATCTTGATCTCGATGGGAGCGCTCATGGCGCCGTCTTTACACCACGGCGGCGGTCATCGCCAGCGTCCCTTGATGACAGAACCCCGCCCAGACCCTCAACCCGCGCGGGCCGCCTCGCCCTGGCCGCGATCGCGCTTGCTGACGCGCAGCGCCGCCAGCGTCAGCGAGCCGGCGACCCAGGCCACCACAACGGCCAGCGCGATCAGATAGCCGCCCTGGCCGAACAGAACCAGCGGCGAGTCGTAGAACGGCGCCCGCAGGATGGTCATGGCGTGGGTGACCGGATTGATGACCATGATGGCGTACAGCCATCCGGGCACGCCGGCGATCGGGAAGAACGCGCCCGACAACACCCACATCGGCATCATGACGACCATCATGATGGCGTGAAAACCGGCGGTGGACTTCATGCCCCAGGCGAACAGGAATCCCAGCGCGGTAAACCCAAGCGAGATCAGGATCAGCGTCAGGCCCAGCAGCAACGCCCCGCCCAGGCCCACCGTCAGGCCCACGAAGGGGGCGGCGGCCAGCAGAATTGCGGTCTGAAACAGCGCCACCAGAGAAGCACCGCCAACCTTGCCCAGCACGATTCCCAGGCGCGGCACGGGGGCCACCAGCACGCCTTGAAGAAATCCCTGATCACGGTCCTCGATGATGGTGATGGAGGCAAACACCGAGGCAAACAGGATCAGCATCATCAGGACGCCCGGATAGAAGTACTCAAGGTAGGTCATGCCCTCCAGCCCGGGCGCGTCGAAGCTGGGCGTCAGGCCGGCGCCCAGCAGCAGCCAGAAGATCAGCGGCTGTCCGATAGAGCCGATGACGCGATGCGGTTGGCGGATGAAGCGCGTGAATTCCCGCCGCGCGAGCGCGGAGGTAACGGTCCACAGCGAGGCCGCGGGCGGGCCGGACGCATCGGACATGGCGCGCGAGACTGATGGCGCGTCGGCGGAGCGGGTGGGCGCGTTGCCGGCCAGGGTCATGCGGCACTCTCCTGAGCGGAGCGTGCCGCGCGGGCCTCCGCCGTGACATGGATGAAGACGTCTTCCAGGGCGGGCTGCTTGATGGTAATGCCCCGCACATAGGGCCGATAGTCGGCCAGAACCTGCTCCAGCAGGCCCACGGCGTCGCCGCCGGGCGGCTCGTCCACCCGCAGTTCATCGCCATGACGGATGGCGGTGACGCCAATCTCGCGATGCAGGCGCGACGCCAGGTCGTCGGGATCGGCGCTGTCGATCACCAGCACATGCCCGCTCAGGCGCCCGCGCAGGGCCTGCGGGCTGTCATGGGCCAGCAGGCGGCCTTCCGCCATGATGGCCACGCTGTCCACGTCCTCGGCCTCGCCGAAAATGTGGCTGGTCATCAGCACCGTCATGCCGCGTTCGCGCCGCAGCCGGGTCAGCGCTTCCAGAAAGGCGCGCCGGCTGGCCGGGTCCAGGCCCGTCGTCGGCTCATCCAGCAGCAGCAGGCGCGGCCGCGTCAGCAGGCACTTGGCCAGTTCAACCTGGCGCGCCAGGCCGCCGGAGAGCGTCTCCACGCGGTCGCCCAGGCGCGCGCCCAGATCGGTCCAGGCCAGCGCCTCGTCCAGGCGGGTGCGCAGCGTCGCCCCGCCCAGGCCGTTCAAGGCGGCGTGGATGGACAGGTTTTCCTGAACGCTGAGATGCTTGTCCACCGCCGGGCTCTGGAACACCACGCCCATGAGCGAGCGCGCGGCGCCGGGGTTGGCGACCAGATCCTCGCCGCCGACCATGACCCGTCCCCGGCTGGGACGCGCCAGCCCGCACAGAATCCGGAACAGGGTGCTCTTGCCGCTGCCGTTGGGTCCCGAAAGAATGGTGAAGCGCCCATCCGGGATGTGCAGCGTCAGGTTGGCGATGGCGGTACGCGGCATCCGCCGACGGCCGCCGGGATAGACGTGGGTCAGGTCCTCGATGCGGATCATGGCGTTTCAGCCCACCGCGAGCGGCGAGCCTGTCTCCGTGGCATGGCGGCGACCGGACCCCTTGGCCGGCGCCTGAATGGCCTTTGTTGTACGGCAACGGCCCGAGCCGGGTAAACCCCAACCCGTTCATGGACATGGCGGCGCGGTTTTTCCTGATCCATCGCGCATCGCCCGTCGTATTCGCAACGATCGTGATGTCCCGGGTCCCCTTGCCGGGAATTCGGTCCCCACCGCGTCCAGAAGGGAACACACCCTCCGGTTCCGGGGGCGCGGGGCCTGGGCCGGTCGGGTCCCCGGACCCGGCCGGCTCTTTTTTTGTTTGGGCCGTCTACCCCACGATCAGCGCGACGCCGGTTTCGTAGTCGTCCTCCAGCGGGCGCTTGTCCGGAACCTCGCGCAGCGCCTCCAGGGTAGCCGACAGCGCCAGCGAGGACCTGCCGTCGTCGGACTCGGCATCTTCGGCGCCATCGATGGAAACCAGGGCTCCGCGCGTGCGCACCACGCCTTCCAGGCAGGCCAGCCAGTCGGGCGGCGCCAGGCGCCAGGGGTGCAGGCTTGAATCCACGGCATCCGGCCCGGCCAACAGGAACGCCTCCGGATCGCGCGCGGCATCGCGCAGGGCCGGCACATAGACCTCGGGCCGGGGATCATCGATATGACCCATGCGCTCGTCCAGGCGCTCCATGGCCGCCATCAGGGCGCCGTCGCCCTCCGCCTCCATCGCGACCAGGCGCGGCAGGCGGGCCAGGCCGCCGACCAGGAAGGCCTCTGACAGACCGGCCGTGATCGCCGACGGCAGGGCGCCGGCATGGGCCGGCACAACCACCATGGAGGCCGCCTCGCCGCGCGCGTGCAGGGCCTCGGCGATATCATAGGCGAACGTGGCAAGCCCCTCGCGCGCCGGCAGCGCGTGCGCCCCATAGGGCATGAACGGCAGCGCACCACCCTTGAGCGCGCCATGAAAACGCGCCCGGCAGGCCGCGCCGGTGTCGCCCTCGGCGGCCAGTGGCTCGACCCCCGCCACGTCCAGGAACTCCAGCAGTTCATGGGGACAGGGGTCGGGAACGACGACCTGAAGGGAGCGCCGCGACATCTGCGCCAGCACCACGGCGACGCGCACCAGGTCGGGCTCGCCCAGCGTGACCAGGGGGGTTTGCCCGCCGTCCGCCAGCACCCTGTGGCCTGCCTCCTCCAGCGTCGTCAGATGCAGCAGCAGCGCGAACAGGGCACGAGTCGGCCAGGGCATGATGGGGCTGGTCGCCTCCAGCCGACGCACACCCATCGACAGGTCGGCGCTGTCGCTGGGCACCTCCGTCAGATCGGCCATCAGGAACGGTTCGCCCAGCAGGTCCGAGGCGGCCCGCGACAGCCCGGCGGTGATCTCGACGTAGCGGTCGTCATCCAGCCCCAGCCGGCGCGCCGCATGGTACGACGTCAGCAGGGTCCGATAGCGGATGAAGGGATTGCGGTCCGTGCTGTCCGGAAAGCCCAGCTTGGGGCCGTCCAGGAACCGGTTCAGGCCATGGTCGAGACCGTCACCGGACCCGGCCAGGGGACACCGCAGGCCGCTGGCCCGCACCGGGTCCACCGTGGCGCCACAGGCAGCGCAGGCGATGTCGGTGGCGACGCCGGTGGGTCCATAGTCGGCGGAAGTGGTCATGATCGCGGGCGTCTCCAGAGCGGGCCGGACGAACGGGAGGAAGGCGCAGGCGGCCGTCGCCGTCAGCCCTCAGGCGCCGGCCAGGGTCACGATCAGGCGGCGCAGGGTGGCCGTTGCCCGGCGAACCTGATCGATCGTGATGAACTCGTTGGGCTGATGGGCCTGGTCGATGGAGCCGGGACCGCAAACGATGGTGGAGTATCCGGCCTGCTGAAACAAGCCGGCCTCGGCGGCGAACGAGACCGCGCCGCGCCCGTTGTCGCCGGTCAGGGCGCGGGCGAGCTGTTCGGCCTCGGAGTCGGGATCCATGCGAAAAGCCGGGGCGTTGGCCAGGATTTCCGTGACAATGCCGGACCCGGGCGCAATCGCGCGCATGCGGGCACGGTGGTCGTCGCAAAAGGCCTCGAAGGCATCGCGCAGGGAATCGGGGTCGTCCTCCGGTACCGCCCGCATGTCCCATTCAAAGGCGCAATCGCGCGCGATGATGTTCGGCGCCGTGCCACCCCTGATGCGGCCACAGGTTATGGTTGAATATGGCGGGTCGTAGGGCGAGCCCCGGACCGGCCGCTCGGCCCGCTCGGCGGCGCGGCGGGTCAGCCAGGAGACCAACTCGCAGGCGATCATGACCGCGCTGACGCCACGATGGGGCTGGCTGGAGTGAACCTCGTGCCCACTGACCGTGGTGCGATGAACGCTGATGCCCTTGTGCGCCGCCACCACCCGCATGTCCGTCGGCTCGCCCACAATGACAGCGCGCGGACGCGGCAGCCGGCGCACCATGTCGGCGATCATGGCCGGCGCGCCGACACACCCCACCTCCTCGTCGTGGGACAGCGCCAGGTGAATGGGGACCTTCAGGTCGGCGGCCAGCATCTCCGGCAACAGGGCCAGGGCGATGGCGGCGAAGCTCTTCATGTCTGCGGTGCCGCGCCCGTACAACCGACCGTCGCGTTCGGTCACGGTGAACGGGTCCGTGTCCCAGGGCTGGCCGTCCACCGGAACGACGTCGGTATGACCGCTGAGCACCACGCCGCCCTCGACAGCCGGGCCGATGGTCGCGAACAGGTTGGCCTTGGCGCCATCCTCGCTGGGGACGACATGGGCCTCGACGCCATGAGCGGTCAGGTAGTCACGCACGAAATCGATCAACGGCAGGTTGGACAGGCGCGACGTGGTATCGAAGGCCACCAGCCGCTCGATCATCTCCACGCTGGCGGCGATATCGGTCTCGTCGGGCGGGACCGGGGTGGCGCCCTTCCACATGGCGGACTCCTTCTGGGGACACACGGGACGCGAGGAAGGCCGCGCGCATCGCTCAAACCTGGGGCGTGGGGGCGCCAAGCGCAACCGCCGCCGATGAGCGTGGTTGCGGTTGCCGGGCGCCGTCGCCGGCGGCTATAACGCGCTCGATCACCCGTCTTCCAACCTCGAACCGACCGTGGAGTCCGCCTTGGCCGTCGCCAGCATGACCGGTTTCGCCCGCCATCAGGGTCCGTTCCCCGATCCGCCGGGCGGCGGCTTTATCTGGGAGCTGCGCAGCGTCAACGGCCGCGGGCTGGATCCACGGGCGCGCCTGCCGGCCGGATGGGACGAACTGGACGGCCCGGTCCGTCAGGCCGTCGGCCGCGTGCTGACGCGCGGCAACGTCTCCCTGACCCTGACGCTGGAAGGCCCGCGGGTGGGAACCGCTCCGGTACTCAACGACGCCCTGCTGGACAGGCTGGCCGAGGCGGCGGAAACGGTGGCGAAGCGTCATCCCGGCCTGGCGCCGGCGCGTATCGACGGCCTGATGGCGTTGCGGGGCGTGCTGGAGTCCGGCGAGTCGGGGGAGAGCACCGACCCCGGCATCGCGCGTGAGGCTCGGGCGGTGCGGCGCGGGGCCATCCTGGCCGGGCTGGAGACGACGCTGACCGACCTGGCGGCCGCGCGCGCCGCTGAGGGAAACCGCCTTGAGGCCGTGTTGCGCAGCCTGCTGGACCGGATCGAGACCCTGCGCGCCCGGGCCGCCGATCTGGCGGAGACCCAGCCCAAGGCCCTGCGGGAGCGGTTCCGCGCTCAGGTGGCGACGCTGCTGGAGGCGCTCCAGGACCTGCCCGGACCGCGAGCCGAGGACCGCTTCTATCAGGAAGCCGCCATCCTGGTCGCCAAGGCCGACGTGCGCGAGGAACTGGACCGGCTGGCGGCCCATGTCGCGGCGGCGCGCGACCTGCTGGACGGCGGCGGCGCGATCGGCCGCAAGCTCGATTTCCTGTGCCAGGAATTCAACCGAGAGGCCAACACACTGTGCTCGAAGGCATCAGACGGCGCCCTGACCAGCGTCGGCCTGGAGTTGAAGGCGACCATCGACCAGATGCGCGAGCAGGTCCAGAATGTCGAGTAGGTTCGCCCGTCGCGGCGCCATCCTGAAAAACCACACGAGGCCATGGGCATGACCTCTCCGCCGACCGGCGCGGCCGTCAATATCGATCATACCGGCCGGCCCATCCGCCGCCGTGGCCTGATGCTGGTGCTGTCCTCGCCCTCCGGGGCCGGCAAGTCCACCATCAGCCGCGCCCTGCTGGCCGACGACTCCCTGTTGCGGCTGTCGGTGTCCGTGACGACGCGACCGCCGCGCGCCGGCGAGGTCGACGGGCGCGACTACCACTTCATCAGCGACGACCGGTTCCGCGCCATGGCCGCAACGGACGCCTTGCTGGAGCACGCCCGCGTGTTCGATCACCACTACGGCACGCCGCGACAGGAGGTCGAGGACGCGCTGAAGAGCGGCCATGACATGCTGTTCGATATCGACTGGCAGGGCACCCAGCAGCTTGTTGATCGCATGGCGCGCGACCTGGTGCGGGTCTTCATCCTGCCACCGTCCACGCCGGAGCTGGAACGGCGCCTGCGCGCCCGCGCCCAGGACCCGGAGGACGTGGTGCAACGGCGCATGGCCAAGGCCGCCGACGAGATGAGCCATTGGGCAGAATACGACTACATCGTGGTCAACACCGACATCGCGCAAGCCATCGACCGCGTGCGCGCCATCCTGACCGCAGAGCGCCTGCGTCGCGACCGCCAGGTCGGTCTGGCCGATTTCGTCAACGCCATGCGCGAGGGCGGCGCCACCGATGGCTGAGCGTCCGGCCGCCGGTGCGAAGGAGCGCCCATGACCCCCTACCTCAAGGGCCTGGTGCTGTCCGGGACCGGCATGCTGGTCATCAGTCCGGACGGCATGCTGGTCAAGATGGTCCAGGACGCCGACGCCTTGCAGACGGTGTTCTGGCGCACCCTGTTGACCGGTCTGATCCTGTCCCTGGTTCTGGGTCTGAGGCGGGGTCGGCGGGTGATCAGCCATATCCGCGCCATGGGCCGGATCGGGCTGGCGGCGTCGCTCATGATGGGCCTGACCAACGTCGCCTTCGTCACCGCCATGACCATGACCACGGTGGCCAACACGCTGGTCATCCTGGCCACCCTGCCCCTGTTCAGCGCCCTGTTCGGCCTGGTCATGATCGGCGAGCATGTGCGCGCGCGCACCTGGGTCGCCATCGCGCTGTCCTTCCTGGGCGTGGTGATCATCTTTTCCGGCTCGTTCGGGCTGGGCGGCGGCACCCTGTCCGGCGATCTGGTAGCCCTGGCGATTCCGGTCTGCATGGGGCTCGCCCTGGTGCTGCTGCGCAAGGCCGGCGACCGCGACACCATGCCCGTGGTGGCCCTGGGCGGCTTCATCAGCGCGCTGATCGTGCTGCCCTTCATCGACCCGTTCGCGGTGACGGCCGCCGACATGGCCGTGATCGCCGTCATGGGTCTGCTGGTCACTCCGCTGGCGCTGTCGCTGTACACCAGCGGCGCGCGCTATATCCCGGCCGCCGAGGTCGCCCTTCTGGCCCTGATCGAAACCGTCCTGGGGCCTGTTTGGGCCTGGATCGGCGTCGGCGAGGTGCCCCCCGCCATGACCCTGGTCGGCGGGACGCTGGTGGTCGGCGCCATCGCCGGCAACAGCCTGATCGCGCTGGCGCGCCGGTCTGGGCGCTAACCCTCCGGATCGGCGATCAGGGCGTCGAGAGTGTCCGGGTCCTCGGCGTCCAGCACCCGCCGGGCAACGGCGGGACCGAAGCCCTTGCGCGCCAGCGCCGCCAGGTCGCGCTGGCGGTGGGCGGCGCGAGCCTCACCATCCGGCCGATAAGGACCCAGCCGGCGTCGCCGCGCCAGGATGGCGGCTGCGGCAAGATCGGGATCAGGCCCCGGCGACTCGTCGGCCAGCCCGGCCAGCGCGGCACGGATGAGGTCGCGCTCCAGGCCATCGGCGGCCAGCCGGGCGGCAATGGCCCGGCGCGACTCGCCACGCCGGAACAGCGCCCCGGCGCGGGTCTCGGCGTGGCGGGCATCGTCCAGCCAGCCAGCCCGCTGCAAGCGCGCCAGCACGGCTTCAATCCACGCCTCCGCCTGGGCCCGGTCCAGATCCTCGTGAACCCGGGCGGCGCGCTCGACGCGGCGGCGCAGCACGCGGCGCAGCCGCTCCGTACTGGCCGGGAAGCGTTGCAGATGGAAAACGGCGGCGTTCTCCAGGGACGATTCCGTGGGGCGGCGCGGACGACGCGGTGAGGAACCTTGCCTTTTCGTCATGCCGCCCCAGATAGCATGGGGTCGGGCGCCCGTTCCAGAGCGCCGGCTGTCGGTCGAGCACGGCGCCGCCGCCGTCACCACATCGTCGCTTGCTCCGCCGCGATGCCCGGCCTAGACACCGCAATCGACTGACGCACCCGCAGGAGGCCCCCGTTGCGCGACGGCGCCAAGCCCGAGTCCGGTTCCACGGCCCACCCGGCCACACCCGCAGCCGCAGCCGCCACCGCCGGCGCATCGCCCGACCTGCCGCCGCCGCGCCACATCGGCGCGGTCAACTGGCGCGGGGCCTGGGAACTGTACGTCAAGGAGGTGCGGCGCTTCATGAAGGTCTATATGCAGACCATCATGGCGCCGATCGTCACCACCCTGATGTTTCTGGCCATTTTCGCTTTGGCCCTGGGGCGCGACGTGGAACAGCATATCCCCGGCGTGTCCTTCATGGAGTTCCTGGCGCCCGGCCTGGTCATGATGTCGATGGTCCAGAACGCCTTCGCCAACACCTCGTCCTCGGTGATCATCTCCAAGGTTCAGGGCAATATCGTGGATGTGCTGATGCCACCCCTGTCCGGCGGCGAGATCCTGGCCGCCTACAGCCTGGGCGGCATGACCCGGGGCATCCTGGTCGGCGCCGCCGTGCTGATCGCCATGGCGTTCTTCGTGACCATCCATGTCCACTCGGTCGGCTATATCCTGTTTCATGCCGTCAGTGCCTCTTTGATGCTGTCGCTGCTGGGCATTATTGCCGGCATCTGGGCGGACAAGTTCGACCACATGGCGGCGGTCACCAATTTCGTCATCACGCCGCTGTCGTTCCTGTCGGGCACGTTCTATTCCATCGACCGCCTGCCCGATAACTTCCAGATCTTCGCCCACGTCAATCCGTTCTTCTACATGATCGACGGATTCCGCTATGGCTTCATCGGCCATGACGACGCCCTGCCGCTGACCGGTCTGGTCGTGGTCGGCCTGACAAATGTCGCCCTGCTGGCGCTGGCCTATGGCATGCTGCGCACCGGCTACAAGCTGAAGACCTGAGCCGGAGCCCGAGTCCGCGCCGCGCGCCCCTTCACGCCGCGTTCCGTCCCGCCAAGGAACCTCGCCGTGCTGCCCTTCAGTCTTGCCGCCACCGTCGCCGCCCTGCCCGCCCTGGCGCTGCCGTTTCCGGTCATCGACCCGGTGGCGATCGAAATCGGACCGCTGGCCATCCGCTGGTATGCGCTGGCCTACATCGCCGGCTTGCTGCTGGGCTGGCTCTACCTGCGTCGCCTGAGCCGGGTGGGTCCGGTCGCCGTCATGACGGCCGAGCGCGCCGACGACTTCCTGGTGTGGGCGACCCTGGGGGTGGTCCTGGGCGGGCGCCTGGGCTACGTGGTGTTCTACAATCCCGGCTACTATCTGTCCCACCCGGCCGAGGCGCTGATGCTGTGGCAGGGGGGCATGTCCTTCCACGGCGGTTTTCTGGGTGTCATCGTGGCGCTGCTGCTGTTCTGCGGGCGCCACCGGATCGGCGCGCTGGCCCTGGGCGACCTGCTGGCCTGCGCGGCGCCGATCGGACTGTTCTTCGGGCGCATCGCCAACTTCATCAATGCCGAGTTGTACGGCCGCCCCGCCCCCGACCTGCCCTGGGCGATGGTATTCCCGACCGCGCCGGGCGACCTGCCGCGCCATCCCAGCCAGCTTTACGAGGCCGCGCTGGAGGGCCTGGTCCTGTTCGCCGTGACCGCTCTGCTGTTTCGTCTGCCGGCGGTCCGGCTGCGGCGCGGCACCCTGATCGGGGTGTTCATGGTGGGCTATGGCGCCGCTCGATTCGCCGTCGAGTTCGCGCGCGAGCCGGACGCCCACCTGGGTACCATCTGGGGCTTTCTCACCATGGGACAGATCCTCTCGCTGCCCATGATCGCGGTCGGCCTGGCGTTCTGGGCCTGGGCCTGGACCCGGCCGCCGGCGGCCGACCCGAAGGCGCGTCCATGAACCAGGAGGATGTGGCCGCACGCCTGCGCGCGCGCATCCGGGCCGAGGGACCATTGCCCGTCGAAGCCGTCATGGCCGAGGCCAACGCCGCCTACTATGCCAGGGGAACCGCCATCGGCGGCGCCGGCGACTTCATCACCGCTCCGGAGATCAGCCAGATCTTCGGCGAGATCATCGGCCTTTGGCTGGCCGTGGTCTGGCAGCAGATGGGCAGCCCGGCACGTGTCCTGGTGGCCGAATGCGGCCCCGGACACGGCACGCTGATGGCCGATGCCCTGCGCGCGCTGGCGCCGGTGCCGGCGTTCCGGGACGCCATCGACCTGCATCTGGTGGAAACCAGCCCGGCCCTGAGGGCGCGTCAGGGCGAAACGCTGGGCGACGCGGTCAGCGCGTGGCACGACGACCTTGCCGGCCTGCCCATGGACGCCCCGCTGCTGCTGGTGGCCAACGAGTTCCTGGACGCCCTGCCGGTGCGTCAGGTGGTGCGCAAGCATGGCCGCTGGCACCTGCGCCGCGTCGCCCTGGAGGGGGACGGCGCCAGCGCCGGCTTCGTGTTCGTGGACGGTGAGCCCGTGGCGGCCGGGGATCTGGCCGCGCCGGTGCGCGACGGCGCTCCGGATGGCGCCATCGCCGAAACCCATCCAGCCGGCCGCGCGGTCATGGCCGACCTCGGCCGCCGGCTGTCGGCACAGGGCGGCGCGGCGTTGCTGATCGACTACGGCCATGCCACATCAGCCGTGGGTGAAACCCTGCAAGCCGTGCGCGGCCACCGGCCGACCCCCGTACTGACGCATCTTGGCAAGGCCGACCTGACATCCCATGTGGACTTTCAGGAAGCCGGCGCGGCGGCGCGGCTGGCTGGCGCGCGGACACATGGTCCGGTAGAGCAAGGTCGCTGGCTGCAATCTCTTGGCGCAGAAATGCGGGCGTCCGCCCTGCAGCGCGCGGCGCCGCCGGAGCAGGCCGGGGCCGTGCGCGAGGCGCTTCACAGGTTGATCGATCCGGCCCGCATGGGCAGTCTGTTCAAGGCAATGTGCGTGACAGCGCCGGATACGCCCTGTCCGCCCGGGTTCGAGGAGGCGGCCGCACCCTGAACCCCGGGGTCGGCGCGGTCACGGAGGAACACGAACGCATGATCACGGTTTCCGCCCTGAACTCCCTCAGCCGGGTCCGCCACGCCTTCTTCACACGCCAGCGCGGCGGCTCGACCGGCCTTTACGCCGGCAACAACTGTGGCCTGTCGTCCCGCGATGACCCCGACATCGTGCGGCGCAACCGCCGGCGCGCCATCGAATCCATGGAGATGCCCCCCGAAGCGCTGGTCACCGTGACCCAGCGGCACACCGCGACCGTGGTCGTGACCGACGCGCCCTGGCCCGAGGGCGAGGCCCCCGAGGCCGACGCCATTGTCACCACGCGCCCCCGCCTGGTGCTGGGCGTGCTGACGGCCGACTGCGCCCCGGTGCTGCTGGCCGATGGCAAGGCCGGCGTGATCGCTGCGGCCCACGCCGGCTGGCGTGGGGCCGTGGGCGGCGTTCTGTCCAACACCGTCGCCGCCATGATCGATCAGGGCGCCAAGCTGGACCGCATCGTGGCCGGTATCGGGCCGTGCATCGGGCCGCGCTCGTACGAGGTCGGGCCGGAGTTCCCGGCGCCGTTCCTGGAGCAGGACGCCAGCAACGAGATGTTCCTGACCCCGGCGCGGCGCCCGGGGCATTTCATGTTCGACCTGCCGGGGTTCGTCGCCAAGCAACTGGCGCGCGCCGGGGTGCGCGAGATCATGCCCATGCCGTGCGACACCTGCCGAGAGGAAGCGCGCTTTTTCTCGCACCGGCGCGCCACCCTGCGCGGCGAGGCCGACTATGGTCGGCAGTTGTCCGCCATCGCGCTGGAGCGATGAGACCACGCCGCCCGCACCTTCACGGACACCCCGCCACGCAACGGGCGCGGGCATCGTCCGCGCGCCGGCGGGCGGGCACCTCCGCCAGGGCGCCGGGCGTGCCACGCCCGGTTCTGGCCCCGGCCCTTGTGCTGGCGCTTTGCCTGCTGCTGGGGGCCTGCGGCCTGCCGCGTCCGTTCCAGCATCAGGCCTATGCGCCGGCCGGCAATCCCCTGGCGGCGCCTCGGGGCGGGGTATCCGTGGCGCTGCCGCCGCTGGTGGGGGCGCCCCGGCCGGTGGCCAGGCGGCTCGCCGACGCCCTGGCCGGCCGCCTGCGCGAGCGCGAGATCGCGGCGGCGGCGGTGTCGGACCCCGGAACGCAGACACCCGGCCTGATGCTGCTGGGCTGGGCCGTCCGCTCCGGCGCGGCCGGATCGCGAACGGAGGCGCGGGCCGAGGCGGACACGAACCCGGATACGGATACGGATACCAACGCGGGCATGGTCAAGGTCGCGCTGCGCTGGACCCTGGTCGCGCCCTCGGGCCGCATCGTGGCGGAGACCGCGCAGACCGTCACGCTCGCCCTGGCAGACTGGAAGACAGGATCGCCAGCCGCCGTGGAAACCCTGGCCAACGCCGCCGCCCCGGTGGTCGCTGCCCTGGTCCTGCCAGCCGACGCGGCGACGGCCCAGCGCGGGGCAACCCCGGCAGCGGCCCCGCCACCGCCCCGCGATCCCACCCAGCCAGGGCCCGCGCCGCCGGACACCCCGGCCCGCGCGCAAGCCGACGCCAATGCGGCATCAGTCCCGC
>CAYFTQ010000005.1:0-15818 GCA_964346035.1 uncultured Roseospira sp.
CGGAACCTTCAGGGGGTCGATCTCAGCGGCGCGACCCTGCGGGATACCTCGTTCCAGCGAGCCAACCTCGCCGGCGCCAATCTGCGCGAAGCAAGCGGATTCCGGGTCCGGTTCGTCAGCGCCGACATGCAGGGCGCCGACCTGACCGGGGCGGAAATGAGCGAGGCCGACTTCACCAAGGCGGATCTGTCCGGCGCCGTGCTCAAGGACGCCTTCCTGCGCCGCGCGCGCTTTTTCCGAACCATTCTGAGAGGGGCCGACCTGACCGGGGCCGACCTGGAAATGGTGGACCTGCTGCATGCCGATCTGTCCGGCGCGACCTGGATCGACGGTGAACGGGTTTGCGCGGACGACTCGATCGGGCAGTGCAACTGATCAGGGCGTTCAGGGGCTTCGATTAATGCGCGAACTGGTCCCCTGACCGTTTGCCTTACGGGTGTTGTCGCCATCCTGTTCAGATGTTCCCCGCCCTCAGGGCTACCTTGCCTTGATCCGCTGGGCGCGGCAGGCGCGGGCCGCCTTGGCGGCGTGGCGGCGGGTGGTGTATCGATACGATCCCGAAGTAGTTCGTGACCGTTTCGGGAGTGTGGAGTCCGAGGGGGCTGGTGCGAACGGTGGGGGGAGCGAGACAACGCCATGATCGAGTATGCCGAAACCAAGCCACAGGCCCGGGCAGCGGCCCAGAAGGCCATGGAATCGATGCTGCGGTTTGGCATCACGCCGAATCCGAACAACTTTTCGGTGTGGTATCTGCATCACACCGCCCGTCTTCCCGATCTGAGCCGGGAAATCGAGCGACTGGTCGAGTTGGGATCCGACTTCGGCCCCGAGGTGGTCGAGGCCCTGCACGGCAAGTTCGTGACCCAGGCCGACGAAACCAAGACGCTGGCTGCGGCCGGCATGCGGATCGAGAACACGGTCGAGCAGCTTCTCAAGATGTTTGCTGTCGCCAACAAGGGAACCGAAAGCTACGGCGAGACCCTGGCGGACTTCACTGCCAGGATCGAAAGCGCCGACCAGGACGGGACCCTGAACGAGATCATGGCCTCCGTGGTTTCGGAAACCCAGCGCATGCTTCGCCTCAATCGCAAAATGGGTGCGGAACTGTCACAGTCCTCGCAGGAGATCAACAAACTGCGCGACGATCTGGATCGGGTCCGCACCGAGGCGCGTACGGACGGCCTGACCGGCATCGCCAACCGCAAGGTGTTCGACCACGCCATGCGCGATGCCACGCGCGAAGCCGGCGAGCGCAGCGAACATCTCTGCCTGCTCATGCTCGACATTGATTTCTTCAAGCGTTTCAATGACACCTATGGTCACCAGTTGGGCGACCAGGTGCTCAAGCTGGTGGCCCGCACCATTCAAGGCTGCGTGCGGCCGGAAGATACGGTGGCCCGTTACGGCGGCGAGGAGTTCGCGGCCATCCTGCCCCGCACCCCCATGCGGGCGGCTGCCACCGTGGCCGAACGGATCCGGAGCACGGTCGCCGGCAAGCGCATCACCAACCGGCGTTCGGGCAGCGAACTGGGTCGCATCACGCTGTCGATCGGGCTGGCGGAGTATGCCCTGGGCGAATCGGTGACCGAGATGATTCAGCGCGCCGACAAGTCACTTTACACGGCCAAGCGTCTCGGTCGCAATCAGGTCGTGTGTCAGTCGGAGCTGGATCACCAGTCTCCGTAGGGCGGTGCCCCCCCCGCCGCGTGCTGTGCCGCCGCCCCGACCGGGCCGGATGACCCGACTGGTTCGACGACCCTTGCCCGACCGGGAGCCTCGCCGCGATGCCGTCATCCGCCGGGACCAGGATAAAGCGGCGGGCCGGCGCTGCAGCCCGCCTGGCGCGGCGGTTCGCGCGCCTGGTCGTGGGGCGCATGCTGGCGCTGGGACCGCGCCAGTTCCTGGCCAATGATCACATGCTTGTGGCCGTGCTGGCGATCCTGGTCGGGGTGATGACCGGGGGCGGGATCATCGTGTTCCGCGAAGGCATCGACCTGATGCAGGAGGGCCTTTACGGCGGCGAGGCTGACCGGCTTGCCAGCGTGGCGGCATCCCTGCCCTGGTGGTTGGTGCTGGCGCCTCTTGTCGGGGGCGGGCTGCTGGTTGGGCTCTGGCATCGCTTGACCATGCCCGACGGCCGGCCGGAGAACGTCTCCCACGTCATGGAAGCGGCTTTGCTGCGCGGCGGACGCATGGGTGTTCGCCGTGGCCTGGCGGCGGTCCTGGGCGCCATGCTGTCCCTGGGCTCGGGCGCCTCCGTGGGGCGCGAGGGTCCGGCTGTCCACCTGGGCGCCACCGTTGGCGGCTTGCTGGCGTGCCTGCTGGGCTTTGGGCGCGGCGTGTCCCGAACCCTGCTGGGCTGCGGGGCCGCCGGCGCGGTCGCGGCCTCCTTCAACGCGCCCATTGCCGGCGCGTTGTTCGCCCATGAGGTGATCGTGGGCCATTACAGCGCCAGCACCTTCGCGCCGATCGTGCTGGCCAGTGTCTCCGCGACCATCGTTTCGCGGCTGTGGTTCGGAGCCGATCCGGCCTTCATCCTGCCGCCGGATCTGACCCTGGTCAGCTTCATGGAGTTTCCGGCGTTTGCCTTGCTCGGGCTTGTTTGCGGGGTGGTGGCGGCGGCGTTCATGGTGTCCGTGACGGGACTGGAGGCGGTGGTGCGTCGCTCCGGTTTGCCGTCGTGGCTGCGCCCGGCGCTGGCCGGGCTGGCGACCGGCCTGATCGCGCTGGCCTTCCCGGAGGTGCTGGGGGTCGGCTACGAGATCACCGACCGCGCCCTGTCTGGCGCGCTGGTTCCGGACCTTGCCGTCATGATCGTGGCGGCCAAGGTGGTCGCCACGGTGCTGTGCCTGGGGTTGGGGTTCGGAGGCGGGGTATTCAGTCCTTCGCTGGTGATCGGCGCCGTGCTGGGCTGCGCCTTTGGTCTGGTCGCGACGGCGGCGGTGCCCGAGGGCCTGTCCTCCGGACCCGGCGCCTATGCGGTCGTGGGCATGGGGGCAGTTGCGGCGGCGGTGCTGGGGGCGCCGATCTCGACCAGCCTGATCATATTCGAGCTGACCGCGAACTACACCCTGACCATGGCCGTGATGACTGCCGTTGTGGTGGCCACGCTGCTGTCAACCGGACTGACCGGTCACCGCTCGCTGTTCCACTGGCAGATGGCCAGGCGGGGCCTGGACGTGCATGGGGACCGTCAACGTCAGGTCCTGGCGGGCCTGCGGGTGGCCGACCTGATGACGCGCAGGCCGCCGCCAATGCTGTCGCCGGAGGCCGGTCTGGACGCGGTCGCGGCCGCGCTGCGCGAGCATGGCGGCGACAAGGTGTTCGTGGTGGACAATGACGGCCGACTGCTTGGGTCGATCGTGATGCCGGACGTTGTGGCGCTGCTCATGGAGCCGTCCGGCGGCGCGGCGGGCAGCCGCCTGGCGCGCGACGTCATGCTTGGCAATCCGCCCGTTCTGGCGCGCGGGCAGACGCTGGGCGAGGCCCTTCGGGCCGTCGAGGACCTCAACGAGCGTATCGTCCCGGTGGTGCATGACCGTGACACCATGCGGCTGGTCGGCGCGCTTGAGGATCGCGCCGTCCTGCGCGCCTACGCCAGGGCGCTGGCCGCCCTGCGGGCCGAGGACCGAGGCGAGCGGTAGCCCCGTCCACGCGCCCGCGCGGTGGGCTATTCCGCAGCCGAGCCGGCGGCCGCGCCCGGGGGCGTGACCGGCACGTCCAGCTTGTCCAGCATCTCCTTGGGCACGACCTGCCAGAAGGTTGGGAGTTCCCGCTCCCAGTTGACCAGCAGTCTCTCGGCCAGCTTCGAGTGGGTCTCCTGCGCGTGCGTCGCGATCAGGGTTTTCAGGACCTGTTCGTAGTGCTCCACCTGGATACGCTGCCAGATGACGAAGTCCGGGTTGATGCGGATCGGCAACCGGTCTTCCGGATCGTGGACGAAGGCCATGCCGCCCGACATGCCGGCGGCGAAGTTCGCGCCCACCTCGCCCAGGATGACCGCCACACCGTTGGTCATGTACTCGCAGCCGTTGGAGCCACAGCCCTCGACCACCACCTCGGCGCCGGAGTTGCGGACCGCGAAGCGCTCGCCGGCCTGTCCGGCGGCGAAAAGCTGTCCGGCGGTGGCGCCGTACAGGGCCGTATTCCCGATAATGGTGTTCTCGTGCGAGGCCAGCGGGCTGGAGACCGCCGGGCGCACCACGATGGTGCCGCCGGACAGGCCCTTGCCGACATAGTCATTGGCGTCGCCGAACACTTCCAGTTTCACGCCCTGGACCAGGAAGGCGCCCAGCGACTGCCCGGCCGAGCCCCGCAGCCGCACCGTGATGTGGCCCGGTTGCAGCTCCTTCATCCCGTAGCGGGTCACGATGTTGTGGGACAGCTTGGTGCCAACCGCCCGGTGCGTGTTGCGCACCGTGTAGGTCAGTTGCATTTTCTCGCCGTCTTCCAGCGCGGGGCGGGCGTCCTGGATCATCTGGGCGTCCAGGGTCTCCGGAACCTCGTTGCGGCCCTTGATGGTGCAGTGAACCGGCAGGCCGCCGCTGTCCGGCTTGGCCAGGATCGCGTTCAGGTCCAGGTCGTCCAGGTGTTCGGCGCCACGGCTGACCTGATGCAGCAGATCGGTGCGGCCGATGGCCTCGTTGAGCGAGCGCAGCCCCAGAGAAGCCAGGATCTCGCGTATCTCCTCGGCCATGAAACTGAACAGGTTGACCACCTTCTCCGGGGTGCCGGTGAACTTCTCGCGCATGGCCTTGTCCTGGGTGCACACACCCACCGGACAGGTGTTGGTGTGGCACTGGCGCACCATGATGCATCCCATGGCGATCAGCGAGGTCGTGCCGACGCCGAATTCCTCGGCCCCCAGCATGGCGGCGATGACGACGTCGCGGCCGGTCTTGATGCCGCCGTCGGTGCGCAGCAGCACGCGATGGCGCAGCCGGTTCAGCGTCAGCACCTGATGGACCTCGGACAGGCCCATCTCCCACGGCAGGCCGGCATACTTGATGGAGGTCTGCGGGCTGGCCCCGGTTCCGCCGGAGTGGCCCGATACCAGGATGACGTCGGCGTTGGCCTTGGCCACGCCGGCGGCGATGGTGCCGATGCCGGTACGGCTGACCAGCTTCACGGTGACACGGGCGGTCGGGTTGATCTGTTTCAGGTCATAGATAAGCTGGGCCAGATCCTCGATTGAATAGATGTCGTGGTGCGGTGGCGGGCTGATCAGGGTCACGCCCTGCGTGGAATGGCGCAGCTTGGCGATCTCCGCCGTCACCTTGAAGCCCGGCAACTGGCCGCCCTCTCCGGGCTTGGCGCCCTGGGCGACCTTGATCTCGATCTCGCGACACTGGTTCAGGTACTCTGCGGTCACCCCGAAGCGGCCCGAGGCGACCTGCTTGATGGCCGAGTTCTCGTTGTCGCCGTTGGGGCGCGGCTTGTAGCGTGCCGGATCCTCGCCGCCCTCGCCACTGTCGGACTTGGCGCCGATGCGGTTCATGGCGATGTTGAGGGTTCCGTGCGCCTCCGGCGACAGCGCCCCCAGCGACATGGCGGGCGTAACAAAGCGCCGCCGAATGGCGTTGATGCTTTCCACCTCATCGACCGAGATGGCGCCCTCGACCTGCTTGAAGTCCAGCAGGTCGCGGATGCTGATGGGCGGTAGCGCGCGCAGGCCATTGGTGTAGCGCTTGTAGACCTGATAGCCCTCGGTCGCGACCGCCTCTTGTAGAACGTGGATCAGGCGGCCGTCGTATTGATGCGCCTCGCCGCCCCGGCGATAGCGGTAGAAGCCGCCCACCGGCAATGTGATCACGGTTGGGTCGAAGGCGCGCGCGTGCTGTTCCAGCACCTTCTTCTCGATCCCCGACAGGCCGATGCCGGAAATGCGCGATGTCATGCTGGTGAAGAACTCCGCCACCAGCGAGCGGGACAGGCCGATGGCCTCGAAGCAGTGGCCGCCGCGATAGCTGCTGATGACCGAAATGCCCATCTTGGACATGATCTTGAGCAGGCCGTCGTCGACCGCCTTCTTGTATCGGGCGGTGGCCTGCGCCAGCGACATTTCGCCGAACAGGCCGCGTCGGTGGCGATCCACCAGGCTGTCCTGGGCCAGCCAGGGGTTGACCGTGGTCGCACCGACGCCGATCAAGACCGCGAAATAGTGCGTGTCCATGCATTCGCCGGCGCGCACGTTGACCGAGGTGAAGGTGCGCAGGCGCTGGCGCACCAGATGGGTATGGACCGCGCCGGCGGCCAGGATCATGGGGATGGCGGGCCGTTCGGCCGACAGCGCGCGGTCGGACAGGATCAGGTGGGTGCGTCCGCCGCGCACCGCGTCCTCGGCCTCCTGCTGGATGCGCTGCATGGCCCGGCGCAGTGGCGACGGGTCTGCGGGATCGAAGGTGCAATCGATCTCCGCCACCGTATCGCCCATGTAGCGGCGCATGGCCTCGAACTCGGCCGTCATCAGGACCGGGCTTTCCAGCTGAAGCAACTCGCACTGTTCCGCCGACTCGTCCAGGATGTTGCCCAGGTTGCCCAGGCGCGTGCGCAGGCTCATGACCCGGGTTTCCCGCAAGGGGTCGATGGGCGGGTTGGTGACCTGGCTGAAGTTCTGGCGGAAGAACTGGTGCAGGCCGCGATAGTTGCCGGAGAGCACGGCCAGGGGCGTGTCGTCGCCCATGGACCCGGTGGCCTCCTTGGCGTCCTCGACCAAGGGCTGAAGGATCAGTTCCATGTCTTCCATGGTCTGGCCGAAATTGAGCTGGGCACGGCGCAGGGCCTCGCCGGAGCGCGCTACCGGTTGGTCCTGGTCGCTGGACTGGAGCAGGTCGTCCAGCCGCGCGATGCGCTTGACCCATTCGCCGTAGGGCCGGCGTCGGGCCAGGCGGTCCTTCATGGCGCGGTTCTCGAACAGAACGCCCTCGCGCAGGTCCACGCCGATCATCCCACCCGGACCCAGGCGTCCCTTGCGGACGACATCGGATTCCGCCAGACGCACCATGCCGGCCTCGGAGCCCACGATCAGCAGGCCATCGCGGGTGACGCTGTAGCGCATGGGGCGCAGACCGTTGCGGTCCATGCCGGCAATGACCCAGCGGCCATCGGTGGCGCAGATGGCGGCCGGCCCGTCCCACGGTTCCATGACACAGTTGCAGTAGGCGATCAGGTCGCCATGGGCGTCGGGCAGGGTGGCGTCCTGGTTCAGGCTTTCCGGAATCAGCATGGCCTTGGTCATGGGCGCCTCGCGCCCTGTCCGGCACAGCAGTTCGAACACGGCGTCCAGCGAGGCGCTGTCGGACCCCCCGGTGCGCATAAGCGGCTTGAGGTCCTCTATGGTCGCGCCCAGCGCGGAGGAGGCCATGCGGGTCTCGTGCGCCTTCATCCAGTTGACGTTGCCGGTCAGGGTGTTGATCTCGCCATTGTGGGCCAGCATGCGGAAGGGTTGGGCCAGCCACCATGTCGGGAAGGTGTTGGTGGAATAGCGCTGGTGATAAATGGCGAAGCTGGATTCAAAACGGTCGTCCAGCAGGTCCGGATAGAAGCTGGTGAGCTGTTCCGCCAGAAACAGGCCCTTGTAGATTATGGAGCGGCACGACAGCGAACAGATGTAGAAGTCCTGGATGCCGGCCGCCTGCACCTTTTTCTCGATGCGTCGGCGGACGACGTACAGGTCGATCTCGAAGCGGTCGTCTTCCTTGCCCTTGGGATTGCAGATCATGATCTGCTCGATCTCGGGCCGGGTCGCGTTGGCCTTTTCGCCGATGACCGAGACATCCACCGGAACCTGGCGCCAGCCATAGATCGAGAACCCCGCCGCCAGGATCTCTGTTTCCACGATGCAGCGGCATTCCTCCTGCGCGGCCAGGTCGGTCTTGGGCAGGAACACCATGCCGACCGCGATGCGCCCTTGCAGCGGCTCATGGCCGGTGGCGGTGATGTGTTCCCGGAAAAACGCCTGCGGGATCTCGACATGGATTCCGGCGCCATCGCCGGTCTTGCCGTCGGCGTCGATGGCGCCGCGATGGAACAGGACCTTCAGCGCCTCGATCCCGGCCGTGACGACATCGCGTCGCGGCTTGCCGTCGATGGCGGCGACCAGGCCGACGCCGCAGGCATCATGTTCCCATGCCGGGTCATAGGCCCCGGCCGCCCGCAACAGATCCGCGTTGCGCTGCCAGAGGGCGACGTCATCGGCCCCGGTGGAGGCGGCGGGAGCGATCGGATTTGTCTCGGTCATGGCCGGACTCCTTTGGGGTCGGGGCGGCCCGCCGCGCGGCCGTCGCGGCGGCAGCGGGCGGCGATGCGGATCGCGGTTCGTGGATCGAACCGGGTGTGGTCCGGGATCAGGAGGCCAGGGCCATATCGTCGCCGGGGGAGGCGCCGGCGACGCGGGCCTGGATGTAATCATGGATGCCCTCGGCGGCGTCGCGGCCATCGCGGACGGCCCACACCACCAGCGAGGCGCCGCGCACGATGTCGCCGGCGGCGAACACGCCGTCCATCTCTGTCATCAGACTGTGCGGATCGACGGTCAGCGTGCCCCAGCGGGTCACGGGCAGGTCCGGCGCGTCGAACAGGGCGGGCAGGTTCTCGGGCTCGAAGCCAAGCGCGGAGATGACCATGTCCGCCGGCAACCGGAACTCGCTGCCTTCCAGCGGTGTCGGGGTCTGCCGCCCGGTGGCGTCGGCAACGCCCAGGTGCATGCGCACGGCGCGCACCTCGGCGACATGGCCGTCGGCGTCGCCGATGGCCTCGGGCGCCGACAGCCAGACGAACTCGACCCCTTCCTCGATGGCGTTGGAGACCTCGCGCTGCGAGCCCGGCATGTTGGCCCGGTCACGCCGGTACAGGCACTTGACCGAGGCCGCGCCCTGGCGAACCGCAGTGCGGAGGCAGTCCATGGCGGTGTCGCCGCCACCGACGACCACGACATTCTTGCCGCGCGCGTCCAGGGCGCCGGTCTCGAAGTCCGGAACCCGGTCGCCCAGCCCGACGCGGTTGGAGGCCGTCAGATAGCGCAGGGCCGGCAGCACCTCCGGCAGTCCGGCGCCCGGAATGGTCAGGTCGCGCGCCTTGTAGACACCGGTGGCGATCAGGATGGCGTCGTGAGCGCGGCGCAGATCGGCCAGCGAGGCATCCCGGCCGACCTCGAAATTCAGGCGCACGTCAACGCCGGACTCGGCCAGCAGCCGGGCGCGCCGTTCCACGACCTCCTTTTCCAGTTTGAAGCCAGGGATGCCGTAGATCAGCAGCCCACCGACGCGGTCGTGGCGATCGTACAGCGTAACCTTGTAGCCGTGCTTGCGCAGTTGCTCGGCGGCCGCCATGCCGCCCGGGCCGCCGCCGATGATGCCCACCGACTGTTCGCGCTCGCCGGCTGCACCCAGCCGTTTTCCCAGGCGGTGTCGGTGATGTATTTCTCGACCGCGCCGATGGTGACGGTGCCGTGGCGCGACTGCTCCAGCACGCACGAGCCCTCGCACAACCGGTCCTGCGGACAGATGCGCCCACAGATCTCCGGCATGTTGTTGGTCGCCGAGGAGACCGAATAGGCTTCCTCCAGGCGGCCCTGGGCGGTCAGCAACAGCCAGTCCGGGATGTTGTTTTGAAGCGGGCAGTGCACCTGACAGAAGGGAATGCCGCACTGTTCGCACCGCGAGGCTTGATCCGAGGCCGGATCAGGCGCATAGCCGGAATAGATCTCCCGGAAATCGCCGCGCCGCTCTTCGGCCTGGCGCTTGATGGGCATGCGCCCCTCAAGGCGGGTGAACTGCATCATCTTCCGCGCCATGCGGTCCTCCATGTCGGATCGACCGGCTCGCACCCGGTCATGGACGGCGGCCACGGTTTCCGCCGGTCGCTGTTCTGATACGCGCTGTGGCCTCTGCCCTCAAGTGAAATCGGCAATATAGGTAAGCAATGCTGCCATGAAGTTCGGCCCAGGACCGGCGGCCCGCCGTTCCCGGACCCGTTCGGGGGTGGCGCGCCCTGAAACTGGTTCGCATGTCGGACCTATTTTCCGGCGTGGTTTGGGGCGCCAAGCTTTGATATAAGGCGCTGATACAACATCTCGTGGGTGGCGCCGTGGGTACGCTGCAAATCGTCGTTCTGGCATTGGTGCAAGGCATCACCGAGTTTCTGCCCGTCAGTTCGTCCGGTCATCTGGCGCTGGTGCCGATGCTGACCGATTGGCCGGACCAGGGCCTGAAAATGGACGTGGCCATGCACGTCGGCACATTGCTGGCGGTGATGCTCTATTTCTGGCGCGATCTCGGCCAGCTTGTGGTCGGCCTCGGCCACGTGCTGACGGTTCGGGGTGGGCCGTCAAGCCGTCTGTTCCTTCACCTTGTCCTGGCCACGGTCCCGGTGGTGGCGGCCGGCATCCTGTTTCGCGATGCCATCGAGGCCAGCTTGCGCTCTCTGGAGGTCATTGCCTGGGCCACCCTTGGCTTTGGGCTGCTGCTGGGCATGGCCGATCGGTTGGGCCTGACGGTGCGCCGTATCGAGCACATGCGCTGGGCCGACGCCCTGGTCATCGGCCTGGCGCAGGCGCTTGCCCTGATCCCGGGCACCAGCCGCTCCGGCATCACCATGACGGCGGCGCGCATGTTGGGCTACGAGCGGGTCGAGGCGGCCCGCTTCTCCATGCTGATGTCGATTCCCACCATCGCCGCCGCCGGTACGCTGGTGGGCGTGGATCTGGTCCGGGCCGACGACTGGACCGTGACGCGCGAGGCCCTGGTGGCGGCGGGCCTGTCCATGGTGGCGGCCCTGTTGGCGGTGGCGGTCATGATGGCCTGGCTGCGCCGCGCCGGGTTCATGCCGTTCGTGCTGTATCGGATCGCGCTGGGCCTGGGCCTGCTGGCGCTGGCGCATGGCATGATCGAGATTTAGCGTGAAGACTTGTCCCGTCAAGGGCGTCATCCTTGACGGCGGTGCCTCATGCTTTTTTGTATTCGGTGTGTTTTTTGATCCGGGCCGGCGATGCCCACCGCATTTTTGCCGGGGTCAACGCCGTGGAAGCGTCGCGGTTCAAGGGCGTCCGGCGGCGTTGGCCGCTAAAGACGGAGTAGCCAATGTCTTTCATGCCCGCGTCGGGGTCTCATGCCGGTCTGCACTATCGGGTGGGGGGCGCGTTCGGCTCGCCCTGGCTGGTGTTCATCAACTCCCTGTCCACGGACCTCAGGCTGTGGGACGATGTGATCGAGCGCATCGGCGGTCGGTATCGCGTGCTGACCTATGATCAGCGCGGGCATGGGCTGTCCGACTGTCCCGACGGGCCGTGGACGATCGGCGATCTGACGCGCGACCTGTTGGCGTTGCTGGATCATCTGAGGATCGAGCGGTGTTCGGTCTGTGGCATTTCCGTCGGCGGCCAGGTGGCGCTGGACCTGGCGGCGCGGGCGCGGACGCGCCTGAACGCCGTGGTGCTTTCCAACACCGGCATGGTCATCGGCGCCCCGGCGGTCTGGGACCAGCGCATGGCGGCGGTGCGCGCGGGCGGCATGGCGGCGGTCGCTGACGCCACCATGGAGCGCTGGTTCACGACCGCGTTCCGGGCCGACGCCGCGCGGTTGTCGCCCTGGCGCCACATGGTTGCGCGCTCGCCGGCGGATGGGTTCCTGCGCACTGCGGCCGCCATCCAGGGCGCCGATTTCACGGCGGCGGCGGCGACGGTTTCGGTGCCGACTCTGGTGGTCGGCGGCGCCGAGGATGGCGGCACGCCGCCAGACCTGGCCCGTGCCCTGGCGGCGACCGTGCCCGGCGCCGGGCTGGAAATTCTGCCTGATGTCGCCCATCTGCCGTGTCTTGAGGACCCCGACGCCTATGCCGTTCTGCTGACCACGGCTCTGCGCGAGATGACCCTGGGCTGACCGGGCCGCTTCATTCGGGCAGGCCCCGACCTGCCCGAACGAGTGGATTATTGACCCAGGTCAATGTCGCGGCCGGGCGCGGGGCGTAAGGGGGCGGGTGGAGGGTCACCGGGTGCCGTCGGCGCTTTCCTCGGGCGCGCGACGGACAGGCGCCGCCCCTTGCGGTGGCGCGGGCAAGCGAAGGCGCATCAGGCATGACGGCAACGAGTGGTGTGGCCGGGGGCACGGTCGCGGCGGCGGCGGCACAGCGGGACGAATCGGGCGGCTCCGTCCCGGATGGCCCGCCCAAGACCTCCTTGTATGGCGAGCACGAGAAGGTCCACCCCCGCAGGAGCGAAGGGCGCTTCCGCCAGGTCAAGACGGCCATGAACTGGGTTCTGCTGTCGATCTTCCTGATCGGGCCGTGGTTGCGTTGGGACCGGGGTCCGGAGGCGCCCGACCAGGCCATCCTGATCGACATGCCCGGGCGCAAGGCCTATTTTTTCGCCATCGAGATTTGGCCGCAAGAGGTCTATTACCTGACCGGCCTGTTGGTGCTGGCGGCGATTGCATTGTTCTTCGTCACCGCGCTTCTGGGCCGTGTGTGGTGCGGCTTTGCCTGTTTCCAGACCGTGTTCACGGATATCTTCGTGGCCATCGAGCGCGCCATCGAGGGTGACCGCAACGCCCGCTTGCGCCTTGACCGACAGCCGCTGACACCCTTTAAGGTGGCGCGCAAGGCGGCCAAGAATGCCGCCTGGCTGGGCGTTGCTGTCGTGGTCGGGTTGGGATTCACGCTTTATTTCGGCAACGCGCCCACGCTTTTGGGCGACATCCTGGCCCTCCGCGCGGGCATGGCGCCGTACGGCACCATTGCCGTGGTGGGCGGGTTCTGCTTCCTGCTGGCCGGGTATGCGCGCGAGCAGGTGTGCATCTACATGTGTCCTTATGCGCGTTTCCAGTCCGCGATGATGGACGATGAATCGCTCATCGTGACCTACGAGTCGTGGCGTGGGGAGCCGCGCGGCAAGGTCAGCAAGGGCCAGGACTTCAGCCAGCGCGGCCACTGCGTGGACTGCACACTCTGTTATCAGGTCTGTCCCACCGGCGTGGACATTCGCAAGGGCACGCAACTGGCCTGCATTGGCTGCGGGCTGTGCGCTGACGCCTGCGACGCGGTCATGAAGCGGTTCGATCTGCCGACCGGCCTGATCCGGTTCGATTCCATCCGCAACCAGGCCAGTCGGGCGCAAGGGCAGGGGGTTTCCGTGCGCTGGTTGCGGCCGCGCACCCTGATCTACACGGCCGCCCTGCTGGTGGCGGTGGCGGTGATGGCGACCGCCCTGATGACCCGGTCGCGCCTTGAGGTGAACATTCTGCCGGAGCGCAGTCCGCTCTATGTTCAGCTTTCCGACGGTTCCATCCGCAACGGGTACACCTTCAAGATCCTGAACATGGAGCGGGACGCGACGACCTTCACCGTGTCGGTCGAGGGCTTGCCGAAGGGCTCCATGTCCATCGTCGGACACGAGACCTTGCCCGATACGCCGCTGACGGCCCACCTGGACGTGGCCGGCGACAGCGTGGGCACGTTCCGGATCTATCTGGCGGCGCCGCCGGCGGCTCTGGACGGCGCCACCACCTCGTTCGCGTTCCGGGTCGTGAACCAGGCGACCGGCGAGAGCGTGCGCCACGCCACCAGTTTCGCGGCCCCGGACCTCTAGTCCGGATTCCCACCGATTGCCAGGCCCGACGCCGCAAGGGGCGGGCTGCGGCGGCCGGCCGCGACCCGATCACGCCCTTCATGCTGGCGAGACCACCGGCCACGTCCGTCGGGCCGGAACCGTTGTATCGGTCGGTTTTTCTTGGCAGGGCACGAGGGGATGTCCTATTCGTAGCTCGTCCCCTGATCCCATGCATGGCTCTGGCGTGTGCCGGGGCGGGGTCTCTCGGCCGCCTGGACATATGTCGTGACCCTGCGTTCTCCCATTATCGCCTCGGCCCGCGCCCGGGTCGCCTATGTGCATGACGTCGTCATGTCGGGGCTGTCGTTCGTGCTGTCCAACTATCTGGTCCTGGGCGACCGCCTGATCGACCACATGGGGCTGACGACCCTCGCGCTCGGTACCGGCCTGTTCGTTGTGATCGCGGCCGTGATGTTCCTGCTGCAGCCGATGTACAAGGGCATCTGGCGGTACGCGTCGCTACCGGATCTGCTGGCCATCGGGCGGGCCGTGACCATGACCATCCTGGTCTTCGTGCCGGTCATGTTCATGGTCACGCGGCTGGACGCGATGCCGCGCAGCGCGGTCGGCATCAACTGGTTTGTGCTGCTGGTTCTGCTGGGCGGGCCACGGTTCCTGTATCGGCTGCTCAAGGACCGCCGACTGGAACTGCGAACCCTGGCCAACCGGAACGTGAACGCCATTCCTGTCCTGCTGGTGGGTGCCGGCGACGGCGCAGAGCTGTTCCTTCGCTCGTTGAGTCGCCAACCGGATGCAAGCTATCGGGCTGTCGGCATCGTGACGCGAAAGCGATCGCGGGTCGGGCGACGCATTCATGGCGTCGAGATCATGGGCACGATCGACCAGGTGGCGGAGGTGGTCGACTCTCTTTCCCGTCGCGACGTGCGGCCGACCAAGCTGGTGCTGACCAGCGACGATCTGCCGGGCGACGATGTCCGGGCATTGCTGGATACCGCCGACAGCCTGGGCCTGACGTTGGCGCGGCTGCCGCATCCGACCGATCTGCGCGCCGGAACGGAAGAGCGCACAGAGATCCGGCCGGTGTCGGTCGAGGATTTGCTCGGGCGCCCGCAGGCGGTTCTGGATCGAGATGCCATCGCCCGTATGGTCGCGGGTCGCCGTGTGCTGGTGACGGGGGCGGGCGGGTCCATCGGGTCCGAACTGGCGCGTCAGGTGGCGGCCTTGCGGCCGGCCAGCCTGACACTGCTTGATGCCAGCGAGTTCGCGCTGTATTCGATCCACCTGGACCTGTCGGAGCGGCCGCAGGTGCCGCCGCTGGTGCCGCGCCTGGCCTGTGTGCGCGATCGCCGCCGGCTCGACGCGGTGCTGGCCCAGGACAAGCCCGAGGTGGTCTTCCACGCTGCGGCCCTGAAGCATGTGCCACTGGTCGAGATGAACCCTCTTGAGGGCCTGCTGACCAACGCGGTCGGGACCCGGAACCTTGCGGATGCCTGCCGCGACCATGGGGTGGGAACGGTGGTGATGATTTCCACCGACAAGGCCGTCAACCCGACCAGCATCATGGGCGCCAGCAAGCGCATGGCGGAAAGCTACTGCCAGGCGCTTGACCTGGTGGACGCCGGCCAGGAGCAGCGCACCCGGTTCGTCACCGTGCGTTTCGGCAATGTGCTGGGCTCGACCGGATCGGTGGTTCCCCTGTTCCAGCGCCAACTGGCGGCCGGCGGTCCGATTACCGTGACCCATCCGGAGATGACACGTTATTTCATGACCATCCGCGAGGCGGTGGAGCTTGTCTTGCAGGCCGCCGCGCTGGGCAGCACGCAGGATGTCTACAGGGGCCGCATCTTCGTTCTGGACATGGGCAAGCCGGTTCGCATCGTCGATCTGGCACGCCAGATGATCCGGCTGGCCGGCCTGAAGCCTGACCAGGACATAGAGATCCTGTTCACCGGCCCGCGGGCGGGCGAGAAACTGTTCGAGGAAATCTTCCACGGTGCTGAAAAGCCGGTGCCGACCGGCCGCGAGGGCGTCTTGATCGCCGACCCCCGGCACCAGGATCTCGACACCGTGGCGGCCGTTCTGGACGCGGTGGAATGCCAGGCCGGCGCCGGCGCCATCACGCCGGCGTTGGATCTGATGCGCGCCCTTGTGCCGGAATACCGGACCGAACCCGAAACCACGGCGGCTTGCGGGTGATCGTCGGCACACGGACGCAGACGAAACAGGTGCGCTGCTCCCGTCCGTCTGCGCGAAAAAG
>CAYFTQ010000005.1:15918-17666 GCA_964346035.1 uncultured Roseospira sp.
GCACACGGACGCAGACGAAACAGGTGCGCTGCTCCCGTCCGTCTGCGCGAAAAAGTGTCCTGGACTCGAAAAGGCCCTGACATTGGAAGGCCCTGACATTGGAAGGCCCTGACATCGAGCGGCCCTGGAGTGGAACGTCCTTGCTGCGACGGGTGTAGCCAGGGACGACCCCATGGACCGGCTTGTCTGGTCCGGCCCGGCGCCTGACCGTGTGCACTCAGCGCGAGACGTGCCGCCACCACTGGTCGCCGGAGAGGGAATAGGTCGGCTTGTAATGCCGGATACGCTCCTGCGGGACCAACTGGTTGCGGGCCTGATTATCAAGAATAAGGGTGCGGCCCTCGACCTCGGCGGCGAGCACGACATGGCCGATATTCAGGTTCATGTCGGTGACGTACGCCACTCGCAGGCTGCTTTCCGGCCAGCCCAGAAGAATGAGCGTGGCGTACTTCGCGATGGCGAAATCCTCGCAATCGCCGTCGCGGTCCATGAATTGGCCCGGGGTCGCCCAATAGTCCTCGACACCCCAGTTCGCGTTGTCCTCGATATAACGGGCATCGTCGAAGAACCGGGCCACGGCCTGCAACTGGGCGATGGGGTCCAGGGCGCGCGCCGATTCGATGAAGGCGACCCAGTCCGGATAGTGGCATGAGTCGTATCCAGGGCCGCGACACGGCGGCGGAACCACCGTCTGTTCGGTGGCATAGCGCTTGAGGACGTCGTCCCACTTGCCGAAGGTACGGCGGGCGCCGGAGCGCTCCGTTTCCTGGCTGCCGAACAGGCCGGCGTGGGCCGGCATCGCCGCCGTCGAAAGGCTGAGCGCCAGCACCGCCATCCCCACAACGGCCATGACGGTCGCCCGGCCGGCGGCCCCGATTGTCGCCGCGCGGCAACCGCACCGGCGCCAGCCCCGCGCGATGCGGCGAAAACGAAAGCAACCGTCCGCCATGATCCCTCACGTTCTGACAGCGCGCCCGCGAGCCCGCAAGGCCCCGGCGGCATGGGTGTGCTGCCCCGACCCCGTCAGGGTACCGCATTGCGCCCGCGATTGCATCCGCCGCGCGCCGACCCGACGGGTGGCCTTGTTGCGCCGGCGCCAACATGGCACAAGCGGGGCACCGAGGCTTGCCGGGCGGGTCTGATCGGCCAATATTCGGCAAAGGGGTTCGGGTCGGGCCACGCATCCAGAGGTGACGCATGTCAGAGTCGGTATCCGGATTCCAGCCTGCACCGTTGCCCGATATAGAGCCCGATCGGCTGCGGGCCCTGTATCGGACCGGCTTGCTGGACAGCGATCCGGAACAGCGCTTCGATCGTCTTGCGGTTCTGGCGGCCCGCCTGTTGGGGCGCCCCGTCGCGCTTGTCTCGCTGGTGGACCGCGACAGACAGTTCCTGATGGCGCGCTGCGGCGTCGATACCCGCGAGACCAGTCGCGACGTAGCCTTCTGCGCCCATGCCATCCTTGATAGCGGGCTGTTGGAGGTGACGGACACGCACCTGGACCCCCGCTTCGCCGGGAATCCTCTGGTGGTCGGGCCGCCCTTTTTCCGGTCCTATGTCGGAAAACCGCTGATTGATGGGGCCGGCTTTCGGCTGGGCACGTTGTGTGTCATCGACCATGTCCCGCGTCCGCCCCTGGAGCCGGATCAGCGCCAGATCCTGAGCGATCTGGCCCGGTCTGTCATGGACCTGATCGAGTGCCGCAAGCAGCGAAGGCGAGGTGGGACTGGGCTGTGAGCGCGTGTGGA
>CAYFTQ010000006.1:0-17662 GCA_964346035.1 uncultured Roseospira sp.
GAGGCCCTCCAGTCCCAGCGGCGCCAGCATCAGCACCGCCAGCAACCATGGCATGACCCACAACCCCATCAGCGGCACCGCCAGCAGGTTGGCGGCCAGCCCATAGGCGGCGACGCGATCGAAGTGATAGGCAGCGAAGGGCATGGTGGCCAGCCCGGCCACCAGACTGGTCAGCAGCACGCCCCCCAGGTAAAGGGCCAGCATCCGGGCCGGCACCGACAGGCCGGCCGCGCCGGCGCCAGCCCGCCAGGCGGCGAGGCGCGGGGCGGCCAGTTCATAGGTCGCCACCAGCGCCAGCACGGCGGCGAAGCTCATCTGGAAGCTGGGGCCGAGCAGCGCGTGCGGCTGCCACAGCATGACCGCCACCGCCGCCCAGGCCACAACCCGGGGCGTGATGGCGGCCCGGTTCAGAAGGATGGCGGCCAGCACCACGCCGGTCATCAGGAAGGCCCGTTGTGCCGGCACATTGGCCCCGGACAGCAGCAGATAGAGCGCCGTCGCCACCAGCGCCAGCAGGGCTGCCGGTTTCTTCAGGTCATGGCGCGCCGCCAGTGTCGGGTTCAAGGCCAGCAGCCCGCGCGCGCCCACGAACACCAGCGCCGCCAGCATCGACATGTGCATCCCGGAGATGGCCAGCAGGTGCGCCAGCCCGGAGACACGGAAGGCCTCCAGCACCGACTCCGGCACAGCCCCGCGATCGCCCGTCGCCAGCGCCACCGCGAGCGCCCCGGTGGCCCCCGGCGACACCGCCCGCACGCGCTGGGCCAGGGTCAACCGCGCCTCGGCCTGCACCGCCGCCAGCCGCTGCCCCGGGGTCAGCGCGGCCGGAGCCTGGTCCAGGGCACTCCAGGGCGCGACGGCATAGCCGACCCCGCCCAGCCGCTCGAACCAGGCCCTCCGCTGAAAGGCGTAGCCGCCCGGTGCCGCCGGACGCGGGGGCGGCGCCAGCACGGCGCGCGTCACCTGCCAGGTGCCGGGGGCGGGCGGCAACCCGCCACGGCGGGTGATGCGGACCCGGACCGGGGGGCGCTCCGGCGCCAGTCCCCGGATGACGGGATCGGCCAGGGTCACGCGCCAGCCTCGCCCGCGCGCCTCCACCGCCGCCACCCGGCCGGAAACCGATACCGGCCCCAGACGCTCGGACAGCGTCGGCGCGGCGACGGCGTGGGCCCGCTCCTGCGCCACCACGAAGCCGGCGGCCGCCGCCACCAGCACGGTCAGCAGGGCGGAAATCCAGGCCGCCCGGCGGGCCACCAGCAGCAGCAGCAGAACGACGGCGGCGATGGCGGCGCCACTGGCCCGGGGCGGCTCGACCGACAGCGCAAAATAGGCCGCGATTCCGGCCCCCAGCGCCACCGGCAGCCACAGCGGCCAGCGCGCGCGCTCCGCCTCCAGCGTGACCGCCAGCCAGCGGACCGGAACGCGCCATGACAACGCCGTCCGCCGCGCCACCGCCAAGGCGCCGGCGCGGGGGGCCGCTGCTGTCCGCTGCGGGGTTGTCATGGGCGCGTTCCGTGCTGTTGGCCGCCTCGCCCACTATAGCATGCCGCTGCCAACCCGCACGCCGGCCTGTTTTTCTTGAGGCGCCCGCGTTCGGAAGGCTAGATTGATCGGGCGGCGCGCACGGCGACACCACTCCCGCCGCCCCTCGCCCCGTCACCCCTTTCTCTTGATCGCAACGGAACCCACGTCATGGACGGTGCCCCGGTCACACTCACGCCCCAGGAAGCCCTGATCTACACGATGGTCCTGGCCTCGGCGGTTGATACCGACATGAAGGACGCCGAACTGCGGACCATGAGCATCATCGTGCAGGCCCTGCCGGTGTTCGCCGGGACCGACGAAGGCGATCTGACGCGCGGTGTGGAATCGTGCATGCAGCTCATTTCGACCGGTGAGCACGGCGTCGAGGAGGCCGTCGCGGTGATCCGCGACAGCCTGCCGGAGGGCCTGCGCGAGACCGCCTATGCGGTCGCGCTGGATGTCGTGGCCGCCGATGGCAAGGCGGACCAGAGCGAACTGCGGCTGCTGGAAATCCTGCGCCATCGTCTGGACATCGACCGACTGGTCGCCGCCGGCATCGAACGCGGCGCGCGCGCCCGCTGGCGCCGGGCCTGAGCCCGCTGGCCGCCGGGACCCCGGGCCGCCCGGACCTTCACGGCTGGCGGGTCGGGCTGATCGGCCCCGGTCTCATGGGCCGGCCGATGGCTTTGAACCTGACGGCGGCCGGCGCGGCCGTAACGATATGCGGACGGCCCGGGGCCTCGCTGGAAGCCGCGCGCGCGGCCGGGTTGGCCACCGTGACCCGACCGGCTGACCTGATCAGCGCCGGCCTTGAGGTCGTCATCATCTGCGTCACCGACACGCCCGCCGTTGACCATGTCGTGGACGGTGCCGACGGACTGCTGTCTGGCCGGCTGGCGCCGGGGACCCTGATCGTGGACATGGGCACCACCGCCGTCCCGGCCACGCGTGCGCTGGCCGACCGGGTCGCCGCCGCCGGCGGGGCCTGGGTGGACGCGCCGGTCTCCGGCGGACAGGTCGGCGCCGAGACCGGCAACCTGACCATCATGGCCGGAGGCGCCCCCGAGGATGTCGCCCGCGTCCGTCCCCTGCTCGGTGTTCTGGGGCGGCGCCTGACCCATGTCGGCCCGGTCGGCGCCGGACAGGTGGCCAAGGCCGCCAATCAGGTCATCGTCGGCCTGACCATCGGCGCGGTGGCCGAGGGCCTGGCGCTGGCGCGCGCCGCCGGGGTCGATCCCGCGCGTGTGCGCGAGGCGCTGATGGGCGGCTTCGCCGAGTCCCGTGTTCTGGAGTTGCACGGACGGCGCATGGTGGAGAACGACTTCCAACCCGGCGGCCGCGTGACCACCCAGCACAAGGACATGGCCCAGGCGCTGGACCTGGCCCGCGCCCTGGGGCTGTCGCTGCCCGCCAGCGCCGTCAACAAGGCCCTTTACGAACGCCTCATCGGCGACGGCCACGGCGATCTGGACCACGCCGCCCTCATCCGGGCGCTTGAGGCACCCGCCACAGAAAGCGCCGATCAGGCCGGGCGGGACGACCAGACACCCGCCAACATGACAGATTTATAAAATATGAAATCACCTCAAGGTGTTGCCGGCCTATATTCAACACTGAAGGTCAAGACTCCTTCTACACCTCCTTATTTTATTGATTTTTTTGCCTCGTTGAACGAACGTCTTCCGCAAAGGGGTGCCGTCCCGCTCGTCATGCCGGCGCAGCGCGCTGGCGTCTAGCCTTTGACCTGACGAGTTCAACGGGGGCCGGACGGCATCAGGGACAATGCCGTCCGGTATCATGGGACCTCGGAAACGAGGCGGAAAAAGGCCCGGGTCCTGGCGATCTGGTCGCGGATTGAATGGGGGGTACGGTGGCACGCGCGCGCGATCGCTGGTCCCCGGACTGGCGCCAACAGGCCAAAGGAGAGATGCCGTGAAGCGGTGGCGCCTGCCTGCGACACCCCCTCGGACCCCGGCTGACGTCGGGAGCGGACCCGAGACCCAAACCCCGCCGGGGAGTCCGCCGGTGCCACCCTCCCTGATCATCGAACACCTTGAGATCGGGCTCGCACTGGTACGCAACGACGACATCCTGTTCTGCAACGCCGCGCTTGCGAGCATGGCCGGACGCAGCGGCGGACGTCTGAGGGGCCTGACCTTCACCACCCTTTTCCTGGAAGAGGACCGCGACGCGATCGCCGCCCAGATGGCGCGCCCGGAGAGCGCACCGACCGCCACCCTGCGACCGCCGCACGTCTATCGTTTGCGCCGGCTGGATCGGGAGCGTCCGGCCTCCGTCATGATCCGGGTCAAGGTCCTGCCCGTCAGCGATGGGGCGGACGCGCCGCTGCTTCAGGTGTCGTTGACCGACGCCAGCCACGAGGCCGAAATGGCCCGCGCCCTGTGGGAGAGCGAGGCGCGCTATCGCGGCTTGTTCGAGAACGCCGTCGAGGGCATCTACCAGACCACCCCCGATGGCCATTATCTGACGGTCAACCCGGCGCTGGCCCGCATCTACGGCTATGACGACCCCGATCAGGTCATCCGCGAGCGCCAGGACATCGCCAGCCAGACCTATGTCAAACCGGATGCGCGGCTGCGGTTTGTTGAGCGCATGGAAACCGACGGCGTGGTCGAGAATTTCGAGGCTCAGGTCTACCGCAGGGACGGCGAGGTCATCTGGATCACCGAGAACGCCCGCTGCGCCCGCGACCAGAACGGCGAGGTGCTGTTCTACGAGGGCACGGTCGAGGACATCACCGAACGCAAGCGCGCGCACGCGGACCTTCGCCTGATGGCCAAGGTCGTCAACAGCGTGCATGAGGGCATTATCATCATCGACCGGTCGGGATTGATCTGGGGCGCCAACGAAGCCTTCCAGCGCATGACCGGACGCAAGGCCGAGGACCTGCTGGGACAGCCGGCCAGCCTGACCACGCGGGACCTGCACGAGCCCAACTTCGAGGCCTCCATCCTGGCGCGGGTGGAGCGGGACGGCCACTGGATCGGCGAGGCCTGGGGATCGCGGGAGAACGCCCCGCCCTTTCCCATGGAGATGTCGGTATCCGCCGTACGCGACCGCCAGGGTGTTTTGACCCACTACGTGGCCGCCTGCACCGACATCACCAAACGCAAGCGCGACGAGGAGCATATCCGCTTCCAGGCCAACTATGACATGCTGACCCACCTGCCCAACCGCTACCTGATCATGGACCGTCTGGAACAGGCGCTCCTGAAGGCACGGCGCGACGGCAGCCGGGTCTGCGCCCTGTTCCTGGACCTCGACCGTTTCAAGAACATCAACGATTCCTATGGCCACGCCGCCGGCGACGAACTGCTGAAGCTGGTGGCCCGCCGGCTGCGGCAGGTAGTGCGCATGTCCGATACGGTCGGGCGCCTGGCCGGGGACGAGTTCGTTGTGGTGCTCAGCGAGGTCGCCGACGGCGCCGTCGGCGATCAGGTGGCCGAGAAGATCATCGAGATCCTGTCCGAGCCTTTCCTGATCCTGGATGCCGAACTGTTCTGCCTGCCGTCCATCGGCATCACCTATTTCCCCGACCAGGCGGAGTCCGTCGAAACCCTGCTGCGCAACGCCGATGTCGCCATGTACCACGCCAAGCAGGCCGGCGACCGGCGCTTTCTGACCTTTTCCGAGGACATGGCACAGCGCTCCATAGAGATGATGAATCTGGAAACCGACCTGCGCCATGCCCTGAACCGCGAGGAACTGGAACTGCACTATCAGCCCAAGGTCGGCGTCGATGGGCGCACCGTGGTCGGGGCCGAGGCCCTGATCCGCTGGCGTCATCCGCGCCTCGGCCTGGTCGGTCCCAACGATTTCATTCCACTGGCCGAGGACTCGGGCCTGATCATTCCCATCGGGCGCTGGACCCTGGCGACCGCCTGCGAACAGTTCATGACATGGCGGACCCAGGGACTGGCGCCGCCCAGCGTGTCGGTCAACGTTTCGGCGCGTCAGTTCAATGACAGCGGCCTGCTGGACACCGTACGCGAGGCGCTGGAACGCACCGGCGTGCCACCCGGCTGCCTGGACCTGGAAATCACCGAAAGCGTCATGACCGGCGATGTCGAGCGCGCGGTGGCCACCCTGAACGCGCTAAAGGCGATGGGCGTGACGCTGTCGATCGACGATTTCGGCACCGGATATTCTTCACTGAACTACCTCAAGACCTTCCCCATCGACACGCTGAAGATTGATCAGACCTTCGTCCGCGACGTCAGCCACGACAGCAAGGACGCCGCCATCATCGCCACCATCGTCTCGCTGGCCCGCAACCTTGGCTTCAACGTGGTGGCCGAGGGGGTGGAAACGCTCGACCAGATGGACTTCCTGCGCCAGAACGACTGCCTGCTGTTCCAGGGTTACTGGGTCAGCCGACCGCTGCCGGTGGCGGACTTCACCGTCTACCTTCGCGAGGGCATGCGCCCCGTCGGCCCTCCGGCGGGACCGTCCGAGCCGCTGAACCCTGATGGACCGGCCTGAGTCGGCGGCCGCCCGGGCCGACCCTCGGGACGAGGGCTTCGGCCTGTATATCCACTGGCCCTGGTGCCTGTCCAAGTGTCCATACTGTGACTTCAACAGCCACGTCATGGCAGCCCCGGACCCGGCGCGCTGGGCCGGTGCCTATGTCCGCGACCTGACAGGCATGGCCCGGTGGGCGCCCCGCAGGCCCCTGACCAGCATATTCATCGGCGGTGGCACACCCTCTCTCATGGCGCCGTCCATCGTGGCCGCCATTCTGGACGCGGCGGCCGCGCTGTGGCCGCTCGCCGACGATCTGGAGGTGACGCTGGAGGCCAACCCGGGCGCGGTCGATCGCGATCGCTTCCGAGGGTTCCGGAGCGCCGGGGTCAACCGGCTGTCATTGGGCGTGCAGGCGCTGGACGACGGCGCCCTGACCCTGCTGGGCCGGCGCCACGGCCGCGCCGAGGCGCTGGCCGCCCTGGCCCTGGCGCGCGAGACCTTCGAGAGGGTTTCGTGCGACCTGATCTATGCCCGCCCCGGCCAGACGCCGGCGGCCTGGGCAGCGGAACTGGACGAGGTGCTGGCCGTCGCGCCCGATCACCTGTCGCCGTATCAGTTGACCATCGAGAAAGGCACGCCCTTCTTCGCGGCCCACCGGGACGGTGCCCTGGTGCTGCCCGACGAGGACACCGCCGCCGCCCTGTACGACCTGACCCAGACGCGCCTGGAGGCCGCCGGCCTGCCCGCCTATGAAATCTCCAATCACGCCCGGCCGGGCGCGGAAAGTCGGCACAACATGGTGTACTGGCGCGGCGGCGACTCCCTGGGATGCGGCCCCGGGGCACATGGTCGCGTCGATCGCCTGGCCACACGCGCCGTGGCGGCACCCGGCGCGTGGCTTGAACAGGTGGAGCGCACTGGCGACGGTCTGCAAGCGCGCGACATGCTCACCGCAGCCGAACGGGCGCTGGAGCGACTGTTGATGGGCCTGCGCCTGCGCGAGGGCATCGCGGCCGGGCGCTTCGGTCGCCTGAGCGGGCTGAGGCTGGAGTCGATTCTGGACCCCGACGCCCTGGCGGACCTGACCGACGCCGGCTTCATCACCTGGGACGGCGCCCGCCTGCGTGCCACCGACAGCGGGCGCGCCTGCCTTGACGCCGTGCTGGTGCGGCTGGCCGCCCCGCCCGATCGGGGCGCCTGACGGCGGGCCGCCCCGTCCGCCAGGGTTACAGCGGGCGCGCGTGCGCCTTCATGTTCTCCTGGGAAATTCGGAAGCGGTTGTAGCCGAACGTCACCCAGAACTCGTCGCAACCCTTGGGCACGGTCTTGACCTCCAGAAGACCGCCGGCCGGCACCTCGTAGCGCGTCCCGTTCCGGGTCACCCGGAAGGGCTGATGCACGCGCCATTTCTGGCCCAGCTTGACATCGACAATGCTCACCATTGCGTTTCTCCTCCCCGCGCTCACCGGTGTCCGGCGCCACCGGCCCGGCGTTCCCACCAGCCGTTTGCCTTGTTCCAACGTCACCATAGCCGATGGCGCGAACACCTGGCTGTGACGACCCTCACACCGGGTGCCTGAAACCGTGCGGAGGGATCGCTCAGTCGGAGGCGATGCGCAGCACCAGCTTGCCGGTGACGCGGCGGCCCTGCACGGCATCGATGGCATCCACAACCTGGTCCAGGGCGTATTCGCCCGAGACGCGGGGGCGCAGGTGGCCGGCGTCGTACCATGCGGCCAGGGCGGCCATGGAGGCCCGCACGCGACCGGGCGCCAGACGCAGATAGGCGCCCCAATAGAACCCGGTCACGGTCAGGTTCTTGACCAGCAACCGGTTGGCCGGAACCTGGGGCACGGTTCCGCTGGCAAAGCCGACTGCCAGCAGGCGTCCGTCCGGGGCGGTACAGCGCAACGAGGCGTCGAACAGGTCACCGCCCACAGGGTCATAGACCACGTCGGACCCATGGCCGCCGGTCAGGTCCAGAACGCGGGCGCGGACGTCCTCGGCGCGCGAGTCGATCAGGTGATGAGCACCATGCTCGCGCGCCACGGCCAACTTGTCCGGCCCGCCGGCGGTTGCGATCACGGTCGCATCGCCGGCGCGGGCGCATTCCACGGCGGTCAGTCCGACCCCGCCGGCGGCGCCGTGGACCAGCACGATCTCGCCCGGACACAGGCGGGCGCGGTCGAACAAGCCGAAGTGCGAGGTGCCATAGGCGATCGGAAAGGCCGCCCCGGTGGCCATGTCCATGCCCTCGGCCAGCGGCCAGACGGCGCCCTCCAGCGCCACGACCTCCTCGGCGAAGCCGCCCACGCCGGGCATGGCCATGACCCGGTCCCCGACGGCGACGGTGGCCACGCCGTCGGCGATCTCGGTGACGGTTCCGGCCACCTCGAAGCCCGGCACGAAGGGCAGCGGCGGCTTTTCCTGGTACTGCCCGGCGGTGATCAGGGCATCCGCGAAGTTCAGGCCGGCGGCCGCCACGCGGATGCGGACGCCGCCGGCGATCATGGACGGTACCGGGCGATCCTCCACCCTGAGATCGCGATACGAGGAATAGGCAGAACAGACGACGGCGCGCATGGAGGACCTCCCGGGGCGGTCGATGGACGTCGCGCCGGACGGGGCACGCCGCCCCGGTATAGCGCGCCGGGTCGGGGCTTGTCAGGGGGCGACGCAGGGCGCGACAGGTCGGGCGCGTTCAAGGCGCTGCTCGACCACGCCACCGTTCCACCGGTCCCGGTGGCAGGTCGCCACCAGAGAAAAACCCGTCTGTTCATAAAGATGGCGCGCAGGGTCGAGGCCGGCGAAGGTGGTCAGATAGCTGATCTCGGCGCCCTGGTCGTCGCAGAACGCCACCGCGCGGCGCAACAGCGCGCGGCCCAGACCCTGGCCCCGCGCTGCCTCGGTCACGATGAACCAGCGCAGGTGGGCGGCGTCGTCGGCATGGCGGTTGCCCTCGACGGCGATGGCGCCCAACAGCGCACCGTCGTGGGGCCTGCGGGCACTCAGCAGCAGGTCCCGCCCCCCCACCATGGTGTTCAGGAAAGCGGCCATCTCGCCGGCCACCTTGGCCTCGAAGCTGAGCCCGAAGTTCCATGCCGGCGCATAGTATGCCATGTGAAGGCCCACCACCTCGGCCAGCAGGCCGGGACGATAGCCTTCGGTCAACACTGGCGTGGCTGCCTGCTCGGGATCGTCATCCATGGGTCACTGCGCTTTGCTTCGGAAGGGGCCGGGCGAGGTCAACGCGACAACCATGGGGCAGGTCGGAACCGGGAGGCAAGCCATCCTGACGCGAAAAAATGGGGCGCCGACGGACCATGGCGCGCCTGATCCCCAACGGGCAGGTTCACCTGGGCCGCCGCCACCCTGTTCATGGCGGGCGGGGCGCTGTACCGGCGTTCTGGCCGGCGGGGCGAGGCGCCTGCCGGGGTGCGCGCCGGGCATCTCATGATGCGGACGCCGTGCGGATCACTGGTTCCCGGCCCGACGGCGGTCTATTGTCGGGCGGAGACATCCCGACGCGGTCCATGTTCACGACAGGAAAGGGGCGACCATGAGCATCTGGGGCAAGGTCGTCGGCGGTATCGGCGGCATGATGCTGTTCGGGCCGCTGGGGGCGCTGGTGGGAGCCGCCGCCGGCCACGCGGTCGACAAGGAAGGCTGGCCGTCCTGGCTGGGCGGCGCCGGCAAGGTCGGCCAAAAGGCGCGCGAGCGTATCGGCACCTTGGGCGCGAACGCCCGCCAGCAGGCGTTCGCCGTCGGCGTGATCGTGCTGGGTGCCAAGATGGCCAAGGCGGATGGCCATGTCACGCGTGACGAGGTGCGGGCCTTCAAGGAGATATTCCGCATCCCGCCCGAGGACATGGCGGCTGTCGGCAAGGTCTTCGACCAGGCCAAGCAAAGCTCCGAGGGCTACGAGATCTACGCCCGCCAGATTGCGCTTCTGTTCCGTGACAGCCCGCAGGTGTTGGAGGAACTGATGGGCGCGCTCTATCACATTGCGCGTGCGGACGGCGTGCTGCACCCGGCAGAGACGAAGTTTCTGAACGACGTCGCGCGCATCTTCAAGCTGGAACCCGACGTCATCGATCGCCTGCATGCCCGCTTCGAACGCGCCGGCGAGGACGAGGTCGACCCCTATGCCGTGCTGGGAGTCGCCCCCGACGCCAGCGACGAAGACGTTCGCGCCGCCTGGAAGCGACTCTCGCGCGAGAACCATCCCGACGTCCTTATGTCCAAGGGCATGCCCGAGGAGTTCGTCGCCCAGGCCAACGAGAAGATGGCCGCCATCAACCACGCCTATGACCGCGTCCGCGAGCGCCGGGGCCTGAAGTGAAAACGGCACGGCCCGAACGCGTGGCGCAGGCGGCGGGCCTGCGGGGACCCCGCCCATGCCGCTGACCGACATGGGCCTGGCGGCGTTGGTGCAACTGCTGTGGGGTCTGAACTTCGTCGCCGCCAAGGTGGGCGTGGAGAGCGTCCCCCCGCTGCTGTTCACTGCACTTCGCTTCGTGCTGGCGGCGGCCATCCTGTTACCGTTCGTGCCGCGTCCGCGTGGGCGCCAGTGGCGCGGCGTGCTGGCCCTGTCGGTGGTCTTCGGCACGGCCCATTTCGGGCTGCTGTTCTCGGGCCTGAAGCAGGTCGACGCCGCCACCGCCGCCGTCGTGATACAGACCGGGCCGCCGTTCAGCGCCCTGCTGGGCGTGCTGCTGTTTCGAGAGACCATCGGCTGGCGACGCATCCTGGGGTTGGTGCTGGCGTTTTCAGGAATCGTAGTGGTGGCGGGTGAGCCACAGGTGGTTTCAATAGTTCCGATTCTTCTTCTGCTGGCGGGCGCATTCACCTGGGCCTTGGGCAATGTCGTGGCCAAGACCTCGGGCGACCTGCCGGTTCTGGCCCTGACCGGCTGGATGGCCCTGTTCGCGATTCCGCAACTGGCGCTGCTGTCCTGGCTGCTGGAGGATGGCCACGGCGCCGCCATCGCGGCCGCGCCGTGGCAGAGCTGGGCCGGGCTGGTCTACACCGCCATAGGGGCATCGGTCGTGGCGCATTCGCTTTGGTATGCCCTGATGCGCCGCCACCCCATGAGCGTGGTCGCGCCCTGGGGCCTGCTGGCGCCCGTGCTGGGCATCGCCGCCGGCATCCTGGTGCTGGGCGAGACCGCGACCTGGCAGAAGCTGTTGGGCGGCGCCATCACCCTGACCGGGGTGGCCATCATCCAGATCCGCTCGGCCCGGCGCGGCCGTGCCGTCGGGCCGGTCTCGGATGCCCCCGCCGCACAGGACAGCGCGCGCCATGATCCAGCCTCTTGACGCCCCCTCGCCCAACCACGACGCCCGCCCGGACGGTCAGGCGGTGGACATGCTGGTCCTGCACTACACCGGCATGCCGACCGGCGCCGAAGCCCTGGCCCGGCTGCGCGATCCGGCGGCCAGGGTCAGCGCGCACTGGCTGGTGGAGGAAGACGGCCAGATCCTCCGGCTGGTGCCGGAGCACCGCCGCGCCTGGCATGCCGGCGTGTCGCGCTGGCGCGGCCGGGGCGATGTCAACGGCCGCTCGGTCGGGGTGGAGATCGTCAACCCGGGCCACGAATTCGGCTACCGCTCCTTCCCGGACTCGCAGATGGCCGCCGTCGTCGCCCTGTGCCAACGCATCGTGGCACGCCACGGCATCGGGCCGGGCGGCGTGGTCGGACACAGCGACATCGCGCCGACCCGCAAGGAGGACCCGGGCGAGCTGTTCGACTGGCCGCGCCTGGCCCGCGCCGGCATCGGCGCGTGGCCCCGGGTGGACGATGCCGCCCCGGCTCCGGATTCCGCCAGGGCGCTGGCCTCCCTGGCCGCCATCGGCTATGACATGAGCGATCCGGAAGCCGCCGTGAGAGCCTTTCAGCGCCGTTTCCGGCCGGACCGCCTGGATGGCCGCATGGACCCCCCTACCGCGCGCCGGGCCGTGGCGCTGGGCGCGCTGATGGCGGCACCCCCTGCGTCGCCGGGTTGATACACTGCACCCCTGGCGCCATGTTTCGGCCCTGATCGCGAGGCACCCTCGCGATCGATCCAGCGCCTTCGTTCATTCCCGACGGGAGCCCCGCGCCATGACCCTTCCTCGTTCCGTTGCCCGCGCCGCCCTGGCGTGCGCCGCCACCGCCTCCGCCGCGCTGCTCGTCATGGCCGCGCCGGCCAGCGCCCAGGCGCCCGAGCCGATCAACGACATCACCGGCGACGGCAACCCGCCGCGCGTGGTGTTCGAATGCACCGCGCCCGATGCACTGCCCATGCAGATGGAAATGGTCCTGCGGCTGGTGGCCGGGCAGGTCTGGACCTACAGCGACCTTGAGCGCGGCGTGGACTGCTCCAGCCTGTCCACGGGCGGCATCACCTGCATGAGCGACTCGGGCCGCGGACGCGGCTGGACCCTTCAGGCCACTCTGAACGATCTGCTGACGGACGAAGGCGTGCGCTGCACGCGGGCGTTCTAGGCTGGATTACGCCTTGACCCCGGCATAGGCCCGCTTGGGCGCGTCCGGGTCCAGCGGCCAGCGCGGGCGGGGGCGGAAATCCAGGTCGTCCGTCAGGCCCAGGCGCAGACGCTCCAGCCCGGCCCAGGCGACCATGGCGGCGTTGTCGGTACACAAGGCCGGCGGCGGCACCGCGCAAGACCAGCCGCGCGCCCGGCACAGACCGTCCAGCGCGCCCCGGATGTGCGCGTTCGCGGCCACCCCGCCGGCCACCACCAGGGTCGCCCCCGCGCTCCCTGCGGGCGCCAGAGGCGCGGCCGTCATGGCCCGGTCCGTGCGCTCGACCAGCACGTCGGCAACCGCGCCCTGCACGCCGGCGGCCAGGTCGGCCAGATCGCGGTCCGACAACGGCCCCGGCGGCAGACCGTCCAGCACCTGACGGGTGGCCGTCTTGAGGCCAGAGAACGAGAAATCGCAGCCGGGCCGGCCGCGCATCGGCCGGGGCAGCGAAAAGCGGTCGCCCCGGCCGCCCCGGGCGGCGCGTTCCAGCGCCGGTCCGCCGGGATGGCCCAGGCCCATCATCTTGGCGGTCTTGTCGAAGCACTCGCCGGCGGCGTCGTCGATGGTGGTGCCAAGGCGGCGATAGTGGCCCACACCCTCGACGACCAGAAGCTGGCAGTGCCCGCCAGAGACCAGCAAAAGAAGGTAGGGAAACGCCACGTCGTCGGTCAGGCGCGCGGTCAGGGCGTGCGCCTCCAGGTGATTGACCGCCAGGAACGGCCGCCCGCCAGCCAATGCCAGCGCCTTGGCCGTCATGACACCGACGATGACGCCCCCGATCAGCCCCGGCCCGGCGGTGGCCGCGATGGCGTCCACCCGGTCCAGGCTCAGCCCGGCGTCGGCCAGGGTCTCGGCGATCAGCCCGTCAAGGTGGTCGAGATGGGCGCGTGCCGCGATCTCCGGCACCACGCCGCCATAGGGCCGGTGGGCGGCATGCTGCGACAGCAGGCGCTGGGCCAGCACCCGGCGCCCGTCGTCCACCAGGGCGGCGGCGGTCTCGTCACAGCTTGTTTCCAGGCCCAGCACGATCATGACTTAGAAATAGCTCTTTCCTCGGCGTCTAACACCCCTTACAAACCTGGGCCCATGACAGACGCACCGCTTCTTCGCATCGGCACGCGCGGCAGCCCGCTCGCGCTGGCCCAAGCCCACGCCGCCCGAGACGCCCTGGCCGCCGCCCATCCGGCGCTGGCCGAGGACGGCGCTCTGGCGGTGGAGATCATAAAGACCACCGGCGACTCCGTTCAGGACCGCCCGCTGTCGGAAATTGGCGGCAAGGGCCTGTTCACGCGAGAGATCGACGACGCCCTGATGGGCGGCGCCATCGATATCGCCGTTCACAGCATGAAGGATGTTCCCACCGTCCTTGATGACGGCATGGTGCTGGCCTGCATCATGCCGCGCGAGGACGTGCGCGACGCCTTCATCTCCACCCGCTACAAGAGCTTCGCCGACTTGCCGGAAGGCGCCGTGATCGGCTCCGCCTCGCTGCGCCGGGGCGCCCAGCTTCTGGGTCGCTATCCGGGCCTGAAGGTCATCAACTTCCGCGGCAACCTGCAAACACGCCTGCGCAAGCTGAACGAGGGCGTGGCCGACGCCACCATGCTGGCCATGGCCGGGCTTAACCGAATGGGCATGGCCGAGGTCGCCACCCAGCCACTGGAACCGGAAGAGATGCTGCCGGCGGTCGCCCAGGGTGCCGTCGGAATCACCTGTCGCGCCGATGATACCCGCGCCCGCGATTGGCTGGCCGCGCTGGACTGCCGCGACTCCCATGTCCGGGTGGTGGCCGAACGGGCTTTTCTCGCGCGGCTGGACGGCTCCTGCCGGACCCCCATCGCCTGCCTGGCGGAATGGACGGCGCCGGGCCACATGCGCTTGCGAGGTCTGATCGTGAAGCCGGACGGTGGCGCTCCGCTGTCGGTGGAGCGCGCCGGTCCGGTGGCCGACCACGCCGCCGCCGCCGCCATGGGTGACGAGGCCGCCGGCGAACTGGTCGAACGCGCCGGCGATGACCTGCCGGTCTATCGCGGCGAGGTGATGCCCGGCGGCGGTCTGTAACGGACACCAGTCCCGGGGACGGGAAACGGGCCACCGTCCTGTCGCGGCGCTCGCCGCAGCATCGGGAGTCAATGGTGGGTCCGGGTCGGTCCGGTGGATCGGCAGGACCCGGTCGCCGGCCGGCCACATCACGATTATAGGTTAACCGAGGAACAGTCATGCGCGTGCTCGTGACCCGGCCCAGGGAGGATGCGGAGCGAATCGGCCAGCCGCTGCGGGCGCTGGGCGTGTCCGTCGTCAACGAGCCCCTGCTGGTCATCGTGCCCATGGCCGGTCCCGCCGTTGATCTCGACGGCGTCCAGGCCGTACTGGTGACCAGCACGAACGGCGTGCGGGCCCTGGCCAAGGCGGTGGAGACCCGCTCCGTTCCCCTGTATGCGGTCGGTGACCAGAGCGCCCGTGCCGCCCGCGATCTGGGGTTCACCAAGGTTGAAAGCGCCAGCGGCGATGTTCAGGCCCTGGCCCGGCTGGCAATCGCCGCCCTCAAGCCGGCCGAGGGGCCGCTCCTGCATGCCGCCGGCTCCGTCCACGCCGGCGACCTGGCCGGCCTGCTGGAGGCCGAAGGCTTCCGCGTGCGGGTGGCACAACTGTACGATGCCCGGCCCACGGCGGCGCTATCGGCATCTGTGCGCGACGCCCTGGCGAGCGGGGCCATCGACGCCGGGTTCTTTTTTTCGCCGCGCACGGCGCGTACCTTCGCCGAGCATGTCCGCAAGGCCGGGCTGCCGGTGCCCTTGCCGGGTGTGACGGGGTACGCCCTGTCGCCGGCCGTGGCGCGTGAACTCGCCCCGCTGCTGGCGGGACCCGCGCGGGTCGCCGAGGCACCCACGCAAGAGGCTCTGCTGGCCCTGTTCCAGGCCGATCTCAAGGAGGGGACCCTGAAACCGTCCGAATCCCCAACGCCGGCGGCGCCGGACCAGGCGGAGGCCACCGAAACGGAGGCCGCCGCCGATGCAACGCGGCGCGAAGACGCACCGACGACCGGCTCCGCCTCGGACGCCGAGCCCGAGGCCACGCCCGCATCGGATGATGCGCGCGCCAGCGACGATGACGAGGCCGTCTATGCCGGGTCCGCCGGGTCGGGCGGCGACAGCACCGCGTCCGGGAACTCCGGGACGCTCAGCGCACGGGAGCAGGACGAACACCACATCCTGCAAAGACTCGGGGGCTGGCTTCTGGTGCTGGTCGTGCTGGTCGCGGTTGGGTTCGGCTCCATGCCATGGTGGTGGCACAAGGTGCCACAGCCGTTCCAAGGCTGGCTGCCGGACCTGCCGGCCGCGCCGGAACCGCCGGGCGTAGCCGTCCTGCGCGCCGACGTCGAGGCCCTGGCCGGCGACGTGACCGCGCTGGCCGGCACGGTAGAGACCGCCACCGGCCATGTGGACAGCCTGGCAGACCGGGTCGAGGGTGCCGCCTCGGCCGAAGCGGTGGCCGACCTGCGCGCGCGCCTGGACGCGCTGGAGGCCCGCCCCATCGGGGTGGTGCCGGCCGGCCCACCGGACAGCGACGGCGAGGGCGCGCCGGCCGCGCCGACGCCGATGGTGCCTGCCGTCGATCCCGCCCGCGTCGAGGCGCTGGAGGGCGGCTTGGCCGACCTGAACGAGCGGCTGGCGGCGCTTGATACCCGCCTCGCGGCGGTTGAAACAGACCTTGCGGCGGGGTCCGAAGCCCGCGCCATCGGTCGGCTGCTGGCAATCGGTCAGTTGCGCCGCCGGGTGGACAGCGGAGCGCCCTATACCGATGCCCTCAAGGCACTTGAGACCCTCGGCCTGCCGGGCGGGGACACGGCGCGACAGTCCTTCCAGGCCGTCGCCGACGGCGCCGGGACCGGCATCCCCACATTGGCCGAACTGCGCCGCCGTTATGAAACGGTCTCGCGCGCCGCCGCCCGTCGCGCCGTGGTGCCGGAGGGCGATGGCTGGTTCTCCGATTCCGTCTCGTCGCTGATGGACTCGGTCACCGTGCGGCGCAAGGGCGAGGTGATCGCGGGCGGGACGCTGGATGCCCTTGCCGCCGCCGAGGCCCGACTGGGCGAAGGCGACCTGGACGGCACGGTCAAGGTCCTGGAGACCGTGACCGGGGACCCCGCCAGGGAATTGTCAGACTGGCTGACGGACGCACGCCTGCGGGCGTCGGTCGATACGGCCCTTTCCGCGTTGACCACCGCCGCGCTGGAGCGGTTGGGCGCGGCCGAGAAGACGGAGTAGGACCATGCTTCAGATCGTATTGCTCATTGTCGTCGCGGTGGCGGTGGTCGCCGGCGGCCTCTGGCTGTCGGCCAATCCGGGATCGCTCAATGTCGAGTGGCTGGGTTGGCAGGTCGAAACCAACATGATCGTTGGCCTGATCGCCATCGTGGCGCTGTTCTTCGCGCTGTGGCTGGCGCTGTGGCTGGTGGGTGCCCTTGGCAGTCTGGTCGGCCTCAAGATCGCCGGTACCCCCAGCCGGCTGCGCAACGCCCTGCGCGGCCTCAGCGAAGGCTATGCCGCCATGCGGGCCGGCAACGGCGCCGAGGCCCGTGTGGAGGCCAGGCGCGCCGCCTGGGGCCGGCGTGATCGCGCCCGCAGCCCCGGCGCCCTGATGGTCGCCGACGGTGCCGCCCTGTGCGGCGACGCGGCGGACGCCAGTGCGCGCTACAAGGAACTTCTCGACGTTCCCGGGTGCGAGGCCGGCGCCCTGCGCGGTCTGCTGGATCTGGCCGTCGCCGAGGGCGACGACGCGGGCATCCGGGATTGGTCGGAGCGCGCCCTCTTCAAAGTCGAAAAGCCGGTCTGGGCGGCCCGCGCGGCGGTTGACCTCGCCCTGCGCACCGGCACCATCGGGCAGGCTGAAAAGGCGCTCCAGGTGCTGGAGGCGGCCAGCGGCAGCGATGCCGAGACCGCCGACATCCGCCGCCTGCGTGCCAATGCCTTCCTGGCCGTGGCCCGCGAGGCCGAGGCCGCCGGCAGAATGAGCGACGCCGTCAGCAACTGCCGCAAGGCACTGGAAGTGGACCAGGACGCGCCCGAGGTGGTCGATGCCCTGGCGCGCATCATAGGCACCCATGGCAAGGCCGCCAAGGCCGAG
>CAYFTQ010000007.1:0-17130 GCA_964346035.1 uncultured Roseospira sp.
GATGCATGAACACGTGCATCGACCCAAACGAAGGCATCAGCCTGAGTTTGGTAAGTTGATGCACAAAAAAATGGTCTGGTACGCTGACAGATGGCGCCATTGTGTTTGTCGGTGCCCTCGTGCATTGATCCAGACAAAAGATGCATTGAGCATCATTTGTCCGGGTCGAAAATGCACTAAATTCATATAGTTGTGCAGCGACATATGCCGTCAAGGGTGTCGCCCCTGACGGCGTCGCTGCCCTAGCCCGGGCGTCTTGCCGGCACGAGAGCCGCAGCCCGATCTCGGCTGTCGCGGTGGGTCGCGTCACGCTCACAGCATACCCTCTTGCGCGTTCGAAACGCGCTGGTCGGGATGCCCGCTGCCTGCCAACAATCCTCAACAAGACCATCCCGCGAAGCGGAATCAGAGCCCTAACTGTCGCCGCCGGCGATTGAAGCGCGCGCCAATCCCCCCAGATACCAGACGATGCCGGGCGCGGGTTCGCGCTGGGGTCCTTTTCCGCCGCCGCCCCGCCCGTGCCGCCGCAGCAGGACACGCCGCATGTTCCGACTTCCTCGCCGCGACCTGGCCGCCATCGAGGCCGTGCTCGACATCGCCTATCACGGCGGCGCCGCGCCGGTGCGTGGCGCCGAGGTCGCCGCGCGGTTGGGCGTGCCGCGCCGCTATCTGGAACAAAGCCTCCAGGCGCTGGCCCGGGGCGGCATCCTGATCGCGCAGCGGGGACCCCGGGGCGGCTACCGCCTGGCGCGCGAGCGGCGCCGCATCACGGTCGCCGACATCGTGCGCGCCCTGGGGGGCGAGGACGAGGCCGCCGCCCCGGCCCCGCACGCCGCGCCCGGCTCTGCGCTGGGACGGGCGGTCATCGGTCCGCTGGCGGAGGCGGCCGAACGCGCCCTGCTGGATCACCTGGAGACCGTCACCGTGGACTCCCTGTGCGCCCAGGCCCGCCACCTTGGCGTACCGGGCCTGCGTGACGCGACACTGGATTTCTCGATCTGATCGCGCCCGACTGAAGCGGTTGAAGGGGGTCGCGGTCGGCCGCTATCGTGAAGCGGTTCGCGTCCGCCATCACCAAGGGCCCGCCATGAAACCGATCAACCGCATTCTTCTGACCGGCGCGGCCGGTGCGCTGGGCCGGCACATGCGCCCGGCCCTGGCGCGCCACTGCGCCCACCTGCGCGTCACGGACATCGCAGCGATGGACCCGCCGGGCGCCCACGAGGAGGTCATCCAGGCCGATCTGGCCGACCCCACGCCGGCACTGGCGCTGACGCGCGAGGTGGATGCGGTGGTCCACCTTGCCGGCAAGGGCATGGAGGCCCCGTTCGAGGACATCCTTCGCGGCCACATTCTTGCGCTCTACAATATATTCGAGGGTGCGCGAAAGAACGGCGTGCGCCGTGTCATCTGGGCCAGTTCAATTCACGCCGTCGGCTTCTACCCCTTCAGTCAGGTTCTGAATTGCCGCACGCCGCCGCGCCCCGACACCAACTATGGCACCGCCAAGGCCTATGGCGAAGGTCTGGCCCAATACTACTGGGACAAGTACGGCCTCGAAGTCGTCTCCATGCGGATCTGTTCGTGCTTTCCCGAGCCCGCCAATCGCCGCATGCTGTCCACCTGGCTCAGCCGCGCCGATCTGGAACGGCTGGTCGGGGCGGCGCTGACCTGCACCCGACCGGATCACACCATCATCTACGGTGTCTCGGCCAATACGCATGCCCCCTATGACAACCGCCACGCGGCGCACATTGGGTATCAGCCGCAGGACAACGCCGAGGCGTTCCGGGCTGCGGTCGAGGCCGCCAACCCGCCCTACGCCCCGAGCGCGCCGGACATCGCCACGCACGGCGGGGGCTTCGCGACCTTCGGCCACTTCGATGACTGACCCGGTCCACCCTTGACGACCCGGACCTGGCACGAGGGTCCGGACCAGAGTGGAGAACCGTGCCGTGCGTGCCTTGCCCACCCTGGCGGGACCCGCCAACGCCCGCCGATCGCTGGCCGACAGCGACCTGGCGGCCATGACCCGGGGCATCACCCGCGGTGTCTGCCGCCAGTTGTCCAATACCGGCCACGCCGTGCTGACCGAGGTCAAGCTGCCCAACCGGCGCCGCGCCGACATCATGGCCCTGGATGCCGACGGCCGCGTTCTGATCGTGGAGGTCAAAAGCGCGCCAGCGGACTTTCATGCCGACGGAAAGTGGCGCGAATACCTGCCTTATTGCGACATGTTCGCCTTCGCGGTGGCAGACACGTTCCCGCAAGAGGTGCTCCCGCCGGAATCCGGCCTGATGGTGGCCGACCCGTTCGGCGCCGAGGTCATGCGCCTGATGGCGCTGGCGCCGATGCACCCGGCGCGACGCCGGGCCATCATCCTGCGGTTCGCCCGGCTGGCAAGTGAACGCCTGCACCGCGTGCTCGATCCGCCGGTGTGACCAGCCGCCATGCCGAACAAGAGGGCTCAGTCGAACAGCGCGTCGATGTCGTCCTGGCTGAGACCACCCCCCCCCAATTGAGGGCCGTTGAGTAGCTGGCTTTCATCGTCCGCAGCCGCGCTGTCACCCGTACCCGTACTACGACCGGCGCCCGCGCCGGCACCGCCCTCCCCGGGGGTGTCTTCCAGCGGCAGATCCAGAAAGGCCTCGCGCCCCCAATCCGAGACGATGCGTCGAATCCGGTCCTCGATGAACTCCAGCGTCTTGACCACCTTGGTCACGCGTTGTCCGGTGATGTCCTGGAAACCGCAGGCCTCCGTGATGATCGAGACCTGATCCATGGCATCATGCAGACGCGGCGCAATGACATCCAGGTCGCCGACCTGTTCCAGGATCGCCTCACAGTGGCGGGTGACGGTCTCGCCGGCGTCGAGGATGGTGTGCGTGGCCCGCTCTGTCGCCGAGACGATTTCGTCCAACTCACAGGCCGCGCGGGACATGCGGTCGTCCGCTTCGTCCTTCAACGGGTCCTTGATCTCCGCGATTTCGCGTTTCGCGGTCGCCAGACTGCGCACCATGCGGGCGATCTCGATGCGCAGGATGCGCGCCTCTTCTCTTAGAATGCTGGTGTCATGGTCAGGCTCGACCTTGGAGGCCGCCTGCGCCATGGCACCGTCCGGCCCCGCCTGGGCTTCGGACAACGCCTGACGCATCTCGGCCAACTCAGCGCGCAAGGCCCTGACCTCGCCCACAAGGGCGCCCAGCGCCCCGGCCTCCGCGCCGGTACCGAGATCAAACGCCAAGGCGGCGTCTTCACCTCTGTTCAGGTGGCGCTCGATCGAAAAGATTCGCCGACGCGCGGACCTCTGGTCCATCGGCTTGGGGTGCTCGCCCATGTGTTCTCTCTCCCTGCCTCCGCCGCAGTCCGGAACGGAGGATCCCTGTGTTGCGATTCTCGACTCCATGGCGAGCCAGCGCAACCTCTGTTGGCCAGTCCGTCGCGGACGTTCCCGGCCTCGCGGCGGCGTGAAAACCGGGCTAAGCTCACCGCCCGTCATGCCATGCCAGGCCAGGACGCGGTCCGACCGCGCCCCGTTTCCAAGAAAGGTCCGCGCCATGCCCACCGTCACGCCGCCCGCCGAACCGGAGGCCGACCCGCGCGTCAAGGCGGTATTCGACGACATTCGCGCCACGCGCCAGACCGATTTCATCAACAACGTGTGGCGCACGCTGGCCTTCGATCCGACCTTGCTGGAACAGGTCTGGGGAGAGATCAAGGCCGTGATGGCCACACCCTCGGCCCTTGATGCCAAGACCAAGGAGATGATCTATGTTGCCGTGTCCATAGCCAATGGTTGCGACTATTGCACCCACTCCCACACGGCCAACGCCCGCGCCAAGGGCATGACGTCGGCCGAATACGCCGACATGTTGCGCGTCGTTGGCGCTGCCTCGAAGCTCAATGCCCTGCTGTCGGCACTTGATGTGCCGATAGACGGCGCCTTCCAGGCGGTCCCTCCGGACCCCGCCTGATGCGCGACGGGCGACCGGACATCGGGACGGTCAAGGGCATTGCATCGTCCCGGACGGTTCGATATGGTCCGCGCCTCCGGCGGGGGACCGCCGGTCCCGTGGAGGGATGGCCGAGCGGTCGAAGGCGCACGCCTGGAAAGTGTGTATACCGTGATGAGCGGTATCGAGGGTTCGAATCCCTCTCCCTCCGCCATTTATGCCAGAGCACGCGGTTTTCTGATCCGGCACGCCTCTGACACCGCACAGCGGCGCCTGTCCCTCGGTCTGCCGGTTCAGGTCAAGGGCCTGTCAGTATCACTGGGATGTGCCCCCATGACCTCCCCCCTGATCCAGACCCTGATGGGTGAAATAGAACGCCTGCCCGCCGACCGGCCGTTCGGCCGGGTTGCCAGCGTGCGCGGCCTGGTGATCGAGATCGGCGGCGTCCAGGGTAATCTTTCGGTCGGGGACCGCTGCCGCATCATCGCGCGCGACGGGCGTGGCGTTCCCTGCGAGGTGGTCGGGTTCCGCGCCGGCCATGCGCTGCTGCTGCCCTATGGCGGCCTGGACGGCGTGGGCCTTGGTTGCCGCGCGGAACTGACCGAAAGCGCGCCCATGCTGCGCCCGGCCGAGGGCTGGCTGGGGCGGGTGGTCAATGCCTTTGGCGAACCCGTGGACGGCCTGGGGCCGATGCCCCTGGGCGAGATACCGTATCCTGTGCGGGCCCAGCCGCCGCCCGCGCACCAGCGGCGACGGGTTGGCGGCAAGCTGGACCTGGGCGTTCGCGCGCTGAACACCTTCCTGACCTGCTGCGAAGGCCAGCGCATGGGCATCTTCGCCGGCTCCGGCGTTGGGAAATCCACCATCCTTTCGATGCTGATTCGCCATTCCCGGGCCGAGGTGGTGGTCATCGGACTGGTGGGCGAACGCGGCCGCGAGGCGCGCGAGTTCATCGAAGACGATCTGGGGGCCGAGGGCCTGGCGCGCAGCGTCGTCGTGCTGGCGACCTCTGACGAGGGGCCGTTGATGCGCCGCCAGGCGGCCTATGCCACCCTGACCGTGGCGGAGTGCTTCCGCGACCTTGGCCGCAACGTGCTGTGCCTGATGGATTCCGTGACCCGCTTCGCCATGGCCCAGCGCGAGATCAGCCTGTCCGCCGGGGAACCGCCGGCCAGCAAGGGTTACACGCCGACCGTGTTCGCGGAACTGCCGCGCCTGCTGGAACGTGCCGGCCCGGGGGTACCGGGGACCGGCTCCATCACGGGTCTGTTCACGGTGCTGGTCGAGGGCGACGACCACAACGAGCCCATCTCCGATGCCGTGCGCGGCATCCTGGACGGCCACATCGTGCTTGATCGGGCCATCGCGGAACGGAACCGCTATCCGGCCATCAACGTGCTGCGCTCGGTCTCGCGGACCATGCCAGCGTGCAACACGGCGGAACAGACCGAACTGGTCAACGCGGCGCGCGCAATCATCACCACCTATGAGGACATGGCCGAATTGATCCGCCTGGGGGCCTATCGCGCCGGCTCCAATGCCGAGGTGGACGCCGCCATCCACTTCTATCCGATGATCGAGGCTTTTCTCGCACAGCGCAAGGACGAGGCCACGGATCTGGAGACAGGGTATGCCTTGCTGCGGGATATCCTGAACACACCGCCCCCAGCCGCCAACGGGTCCGCCCAGGCGGAGACCTGATCCGCTGCGCCCCGGCCGTCTCGGAGCATGGCGCTTGCCGCGCTGGGCGCGTCCCCCCATAGTGTGCAGGCCATGAACGCACCTCGGCCGCCCTCCCCGTCCGCGCGGACGCCGCAGAACCAAGCCGGGCGCCGGCCACGCCGCCGCCGCCCGATCGCACGCCTGGCGGGCGCAACAGCCGGCTGGGTGCTGCTGATCGTGGGGATCATCACGACGCCCACCCCGATTCCCATCGGCCTGGTGCTGGTGGCGTTCGGCCTGTTTCTGCTGGCCCGGGATTCGCGCATGGCGCGGCGCGGTATCCGCGCGCTGCGCTCGCGGTTCGCGACTCTGGACAACAGCCTGAGCCGCCTGTCGTCGCGCCTGCCGCGCTCCGTTCGAACGGTAATCCGCCGCACGGCCCCGCTGGCCTCCCGGCGCCTTGGGACGCGCGGCCGATCGGATTGATCGCGTGACGCCACCCTGAACCCGACAGTCCGGGGGCGCGAGCGGCTTCCCTCCGCCGCGAGCAGCGAACCGGATCTGGCCGCGCGCCCCTGTTGCGTCGATCCGGACCCGACAGGCCCCTGACACGGCCCTATCGCCGGCGTACCAGAAGCAGGCCGTCGCGCAGCGGCAGAAGGCAGGCATCAACCCGGGCATCGCCCTGGATCTTGCGCGTCAGGTCACGCAAGGCGACCGTCTCGACATTGACATTATCGGGATCGGCGACCGTCCCCTTCCACAACATGTTGTCAAGAACGATCAAGCCGCCGGGCCGGACCAGCGTCAGGCACTGTTCGTAGTAGGCGTCATAGCCTTCCTTGTCGGCATCGATGAAGGCCATGTCGAAGCCACCGGCCTGACCCTGGTCCACCAGCATCCCGACGCCGTCCGCCGCCGGCCCGACGTGCAGGCGGATGCGATCGTTCATGCCGGCGCGACCCCAGTGGCGGCGGGCGATCTCGGCCATGTCGGGGGAGGAGTCGAACGCCCTCACCTCGCCCTCGGGCGGCAGCGCATAGGCCACGGCAAGCGCGCTGTAGCCCGTGAAGGTGCCGATGTCGAGCGTCCGCCGCGCCCCCACCAGCCGGGCCAGGAACCCCAACAGGGCCGCCTGTTCCGGCGAACTGGCCATGTGCGCGTTGGCCATGCCTTCGGTCTCCTCGCGCAAAGCGGCCAGTGGACGAGGCTCGTCGATTCCGGCGTCACGGACATAGGCGGCGATGGCTGCGGGCAGTTCCAGCATTGCGGGCTCCTTGGCTCAGAGACATGGTGGCAACGACAGCGTCGGCGCCGGCACGCGCCACACCGTTGTCAGGCGGGCCGGCGTGTCCTCCAGATCCAGCGTTGTGGGAACGGTGTAGCCCGCCACGCGTTCCAATCCATCCGGCACATGGGCGCGCCCGGGATCGGCCGCAAGCACCCGCGCCCCGCCCGCCGCCGCCCGACGCAGCCAGTCGGTCAGGTGGTCGGCCATGGGTTGTTCGTACCAGACATCGCCGGCCAGAATGACGGGCCACGCCCCCGGCGGCGCGGCGGTCACGTCGTCGGAGCGCGCTGTTACACGTCCGGCCACCCCATTGAGGGCGGCGTTGACACGGATGGCCTCGGCGCCCAGGGGATCGATCTCGGCGCAGGTCACGGCCCCGGCTCCCGCTCGCGCGGCGGCAATGCCGACCAGCCCGCTGCCGGCGGCCAGATCAAGGACCACCCGCCCGCGCACCAGCGCCGGATGGTCCAGCACATGGCGGGCCAGGGCCTGCCCGCCGGGCCAGGCGAAGGCCCAGTACGGCGGCGCGATGCCCTGATCATCCAGCATGTCGGCGGTCGCGTGCCATAGAGGCGTGACCGCGTCCGCCAGAAGCAGCCGCAGTTCCGGTACCAGGGAGACGTCCGTCGGCGCAGCCTGCTCGCGAATGAAGGCGCGCCGGGCCTCGGGGGTGTCCAGGCTCACCGGCCCGGCAGGCGGCCGGTCTGCACATAGGCGAGAACTTGGGCCACCTGTTGCGCCGTCTCGCAGGTGGCCAGGGCGGCGCCGGTGACCTCCTTCAGGGCGTGCGCATGTTCCGGCGGGCGCATGACGATCAGCGGCGTACCCAGTGCGGCGGCATAGCCGGCATCAAAAGCCGCGTTCCACTGCTTGTACGTCTCGCCAAAGCGAACCACGACAATATCCGCCTGCTCGATCAACACGGTGGTGCGGATGGCGTTGATCCGCGCCCCCTTGTGGTCGCGCCAGACGGGCTTGTCCTCCTCACCCAGGATCGCGGCCCCGCAGTCGTCCGAGGCGCCGTGGTCGGTGACCGGCCCGGCGAACGCGATGGACAGGCCGGCGGCCTCGCAGGCCGCCATGATCTGGTCGCGCCAGTCGGTGTGGATTTCGCCGGACAGATAGACGGACAGGTCGCCGGGTCCAAGCATGGGGGCCTCCCATAGGGTCGGTGATCAGGACGCGCCGACGGCCGGCACATCCCGGGACAGGTCCTCTCCCGCCAGCGCGCGGTCGATCAGGGCCAGGCTTTCGGCGCGGCCGAACAGGGCGATGAACGAGCCCATGCGCGGCCCCTGATCCTGGCCCAGAAGGATCTGATAGAGCGCCTTGAACCAGTCGCGCAGGCTGGCGAAGGTCTCGGCGTGCGCCTTGCCGACCTCGTAGACCAGCGTTTGCAGGTCCTCGGCCTCGGCCGCAGGCGGGGCCTCCGCCAGGGCGGCGCGCAGTTGTTCCAGCGCGCGCGCTTCCGCCGGGGTGGCGGCGCGGTACTGCTTCGCCGGGCGCACGAAATCGCGGTAGTAGGCGATGGCGTGATGCACCAGCCGATCAAGAAATGGCGCGGTCTCCGGCGTCGCTCCGGGCGCATAGCGGCCGATGTAATGCCACAGCACGGCCGGGTCTTCGGCATGGCACACCCCGGCCAGGTTCAGCAGAATGCCGAACGACACCGGCGAACGATCGCCCGGCGGGTCGCCGTCGTGGATGTGCCAGACCGGATTGTTCACGCGCGCCGCCCCGTCCTGGTCCCCGAACTTCTCCAGGTGGCTCAGATAGTCGTCCACGGTGCGCGGAATGACGTCGAAGTGCAGCTTTTTCGCGGTACGCGGCTTCTGGTACATGAACAGGGCGAGGCTTTCCGAGGGCGCATACCTGAGCCAGTCATCCACCGACAGCCCGTTCCCCCTGGACTTGGAAATCTTCTGCCCCTTGTCGTCCAGGAACAGCTCATAGGTCAGATTGACCGGCGGCCTTCCCCCCAGAACCTGGCAGATACGCCCGGACAACCGAACGGAATCGATCAGATCCTTGCCGCTCATCTCGTAATCGACGCCGAGCGCAAACCAGCGCGAGCCCCAGTCGGCCTTCCATTGCAGTTTGCAGCGCCCGCCGGTCACGGGCGTTTCGACCCGTGATCCGTCGGGATGCTCGTAAACGATGGTGCCGGCATCCGGGTCGGTCTCGACCACCGGAACCTGGAGCACCCGGTCGCTGCGCGGACACACCGGCAGGAACGGAGAATAGGTCGCCCGGCGCTCGTCGCCCAGGGTGGGCAGAACGACGTCGCGCACGGCGTCATAGTGACGCAGCACGCTCAGCAGCGCGCCGTCAAGGCGGCCCGACGCGTAACATTCGGTGGCCGACTGGAACTCGTATTCGAAGCCGAACGAATCCAGAAAGGCGCGCAGGCGGGCGTTGTTGTGGTGGCCGAAACTCTCGTGCGTGCCGAAGGGATCGGGAATGCGGGTCAGCGGCTTGCCCAGGTGCTCCGCAACCATGTCCCGGTTGGGGATGTTGTCGGGCACCTTGCGCAGGCCGTCCATGTCATCGCTAAAGGCGAACAGACGTGTGGGGATGTCGGGGGCCAGACACTGGAAGGCGCGCCGCACCATGGTGGTTCGCACGACCTCGCCAAAGGTGCCGATGTGCGGCAGCCCCGAAGGGCCATAGCCGGTCTCGAACAGCACATACCCCTTCTCGGGCACCTGCCCCTTCAGGCGGTCGTCGAGCAGGGCGCGCGCTTCCTGAAACGGCCAGGCGGTGGACTCGCGGCCGGCGACGGCTACGGCGTCGCGCGCGTCGTCAGCGCTGGCGGGAACGGCGGCGGAAACGGGTTCGGACATGGCACGGGATTCCGGATGGCGGCAAGGGAACAAAGGTCGTGACCAACAAGAAGCCGCGCCGTCCGGGGACGACGCGGCAAAAACCAGCGACCTGACCCACCGGGCGGCCCCGGCGGCGTCACGCCGCAGAGAGCAGTTTTTCCACCTTCTGGGTGGCGGCGTCGGCGTCAATGGATTCGATCGCGGCCAGTTCGCCAACCAGACGCTCCAGCGCCTGTTCGTAGATCTGGCGCTCGGAATACGATTGCTCGGGCTGAGTGGCGCCCCTGAACAGGTCGCGCACGACCTCGGCGATCGAGACCGGATCGCCGGAGTTGATCTTCTGTTCGTATTCCTGGGCGCGACGGCTCCACATGGTGCGCTTGACGCGCGCGCGCCCCTTCAGGGTGGTCAGCGCGGTTTGCATCTCCTGCTTGGTGGACAGCTTGCGCAGCCCGGACCTGGCCGCCTTGGCCACCGGCACCCGCAGAATCATGCGGTCACGCTCAAAGGAAATGACGAACAGTTCCAGATCCATCCCGCCTATGGACTGGGTCTCGACCGCCTCGATCAGGCCCACGCCATGGGTCGGATAGACCACATGATCTCCGACGGAAAAGGGTGCCTTCTTGCTCATAGTCTCACTCTTCGAAACATCGGTTCCGGCCGTATGGACCGTGCGATCGTGCCCTGACATGCCCCATCCGGACCGCGGCCCAAGCTTCGCCGACCGCCCCCGAATCCAGGCGCCTGCCAACGATGGCCGCACCCGCGCGGCCCTGACCCAGAGCCGCCGGTTCGGTACCAGGGCCGCTCGCCCCCTGCCCCGACGACGTCGCGCGGACAAAAGCGCGGAGCCAACAGGAGCCAACAACAGGCGGCCCATGACGAAGGATTGACGGGATGGCGCCCACAAGGACGCGCACGGTCCCGCAGGCACCATGACTGTCATTTGTATATCACAAATCACGCCGGATTCACAGCGCCGAGATCAGCAACCCGCGCGCGCGGACTGATGAGGGGTCAGGTTGATCCCGTGCCGGGCGCCTCGCTCAGCAACTCCTTCTTGCCGGGCTTGTCTTTCCACTCGTCGGAATCCGAAAGCTGATCGCCCTTGCGCGTAATATTGGGCCACTGTTCAGAAAACTCGCGGTTGATTTCCAGCCATTCCTCGGCACGTTCATCGGAATCGGGCACGATCGCCTCGGCGGGGCATTCCGGCTCGCAGACACCACAATCAATGCATTCGTCTGGATTGATGACGAGGAAGTTCTCACCTTCATAGAAACAGTCAACGGGACAAACTTCCACACAGTCCTGATACTTGCACTTGATACAGTTTTCGGTGACGACATAGGTCATGGGATCTCAGCTCCACTCGCTTCACCACGAAATCCGGCCTCGCGTCACCGGATCAACGCACCAACTCCGGGGACGGCGCCGTCGGGGGCCTTTCGGCTCGAAACCTGTTCAGGTCAGGTCAGGTCAGGCCGCGCCGCTCCAGCACCCGCTTCCGGGCTGCCCCGCTGTCCTGGTCATCGACATACAGCAGACCACTAAGCCGGCGCATCAGGTTTGATTCATAGTCATGAATGACACCGTCGGCATAGACGACATCCCACAGCATCTCCAGAAGGTCCACGCGCTGGTCATAATCGAAGGCATCCTTCAGCACGCGAGATGGCCCATACAACTCTACCCTGTCCTCGCGCTTCGCCTCGGCGTGATGCATCAGGGCCTCGGCATCGGCGGGGGACAGTTCGAACCGCGCGCCAAGAAGCTGGCGGATGCGCCGGCGCTCGGCGTCGTCGATGGTGCCGTCCATCGAGGCCGCCTCCGCCAGCAACAGGGCGGCCGCGAGCTGGATTTCGTCACGGGCGGCCGCCTCTGGGTCGGCGTCGGCCTCGCCGAACAGGATCTTGCGCAGGGATTCAAGCATGAGGCAGCAGCCAGACTGTAGCCGGGAGGGGTTGTCGTACGGCGGATTGAGCGTCACTTAACCACTCATGCTCCCGCCTCGCAAGACCGAAGCCCGACGACAGGACCCCGAACGCTCCATGGCCCCTGATCAAACCGATCCCGCAGCCCCGATCGTGCCGGCGGGAAACGCCGACGAGATGCTGTCATTCCCGGCCACCGCGCGCAACCGGGCCCCGATCGCCGCCGTTCTGAAGCGGGTGCTGGCGCCGGGCGCCACGGTGCTGGAACTGGCCTGTGGCTCCGGCGAGCACGCGGCCTGGTTCGCCCGTGTTCTTCCGGGCCACCACTGGCGCCCGACCGACGCCGACCCGACCCACGCACGCGCCGCCGCCACCCGACTGCGCGCCGTGGAGGGTGTCGCGCCGGTCCGCCTGTTCGACGCCCGCGCCCTGCCCTGGCCGGACCATCTGACCCGGGACCTGGGCGCGATTCTGGCCATCAACCTGATCCACATCGCGCCCTGGCCGGTGACGGAGGCCCTGATGGACGGCGCAAAGGCGGCCCTTCCCGTGGACGGCTTGCTCTACCTTTACGGTCCATTCCTGCGCGACGGACGTCACACCGCGCCCAGCAACGCGGCCTTCGACCAGTCTTTGCGAGCGCGCGACGCATCCTGGGGCGTGCGGGATCTTGTCGATGTCGAGGCGCTGGCCGCGCGCCACGGCCTGACCCTTTGGGAGACCGTGGACATGCCCGCCAACAACCTGTCGGTCATCTTCCGGAAACAGTCGGACCGGCCTATCCCCCTGCGTCCGGTTGGCGCCGCTGGTGGGGCGGCAAGGGTCACTGGGCACCCCACATCATGGGGTCCCCCGGACGCAGGGGGATAGGTCTTCAGTCGGAATAGGGGTTAAACACCCGGAAGATCGACGTCCAGGATGGTCATGTTGAAGTCATAGGATATCTCGCCGTCTTCCTCGTCCCGGTAAAGGGTGCCGATGAACTCCCCGCCCAGCCAGACCTCGACCGGATCGGTGGCCTTTTTCGGCGTTGTCAGCGTAATGCCGTCGTTGCTGAACACGCGCCGCATATAGGCCTGCACTACCGCGATTTCCTGTCGGGTCAAGACATCCTCCCAGCTTCGGATCCCAAGGCGCGACCGGCCGCGCCCGTGCGAGGATGCGGTTGCACCACGGAACCCGCCGGCTGGTCAATGGCGGCGAGGCAAAAAACCCCGCTGCCCTCGCCCGCAACCCGGGCCTTGTCAGGCCGCCGGGCGGCCACGGGACTGCACGCTGCCGCGCCCCGACAGCAGGCCGCGTGCCACGACCTGTGCCTGGATCTCGGCCGCGCCCTCGAAGATGTTGAGGATACGGGCATCGCACAGAATGCGGCTGATGGGGTATTCCAGCGCATAGCCGTTGCCGCCGTGGACCTGAAGCGCATTGTCGGCGTTCGCCCAGGCAACGCGCGCGGCCAGCAGCTTGGCCATGCCGGCCTCGATGTCGCAACGCATGTCGTTGTCCTTCTCGCGCGCCGACATGTAGGTAATCTGCCGCGCGATCATGGTCTCTACAACCATCCAGGCCAGCTTGCCGTGAACGCGGGGGAAGGCGTACAGCGGCTTGCCGAACTGAACCCGTTCCTGGGCGTACTTCAGGCCCTCTTCCAGCGCGCACTGGGCCACGCCGACGGCGCGGGCGGCGGTCTGGATTCGCGCCGATTCGAAGGTTTCCATGAGCTGCTTGAAGCCCTGCCCCTCGACTCCGCCCAGCAGGGCGTCCCCGGGCATGGAAAAGCCGTCGAACGACAGTTCGTATTCCTTCATGCCGCGATAGCCGAGCACCTCGATCTCGCCGCCGCTCATGCCCTCGGCCGGGAACGGGTCGTCGTCGGTGCCGCGCGGTTTGGGCGCCAGGAACATCGACAGGCCCTTATAGCCGGGTTCGTCCGGGTTGGTGCGCGCCATAAGGGTCATAAGATCGGTTCGCGCGGCATGAGTGATCCAGGTCTTGTTGCCGTTGACCACCCACTGCTCGCCGTCCAGCACGGCGCGGGTGCGCACGCTGCCAAGGTCCGAACCGGTGTTGGGCTCGGTGAAGACGGCTGTGGGCAGGATCTCGCCGGTGGCGATGCGGGGCAGATAGTGCGCCTTCTGCGCCTCGGTGCCGCCCAGACGGATCAGCTCGGCCGCTATCTCGGAGCGGGTGCCCAGCGAGCCAACACCGATGTAGCCGCGCGAGAGTTCCTCGGTCACGACGCACATGGCCATCTTGCCCATGCCGTTGCCGCCGTATTCCTCCGGGATGGTCAGGCCGAAAACCCCCATCTCGGCCATCTGGTCGACGACCTCCATGGGAATCAGCTCGTCCTTCTCGTGCCAGCCGTGGGCATGGGGCTGGACCTGCTCGTCCACGAAGCGTCTGAACTGGTCGCGCACCATGTCCAGCATTTCGTCGTCCAGGCCGATATCACCGAAATAGCCGTCGGCGATCAGATCGGCCATGCGGGCCTTACACGCCGCCGTGAACCCGTGCTCGCGCAGCAAGGTGGTATAGGGCGTCTGCAGGGCCTGGCGCTCGCGCACCTCGATGCCGAAATCGGCCAGCCGCACGAACTCGCCCTGGCTCATCGGCACGCCGCCAAAGATCTGATGCAGATATTCCGAAAAGGCGGCCTGAAGGACAAGCTGTTCCAGTTCACCCAGTCTGTCCTGGGCCTCCAGCCGGCGCGCCCAGGCCAGCATTTCGCCCAGCGCGGTCACGGAGGTGGCAAACCAGGCGAAGCCATGGGTGGCGTGCTGCTCGCGCTCCATCAGCGCGGGGTCAAGCTTGCCGGTCTCGCCCGATAGCTTGCCCGCCAGGTGGTCGCGGATCACGCCAAGGACCTGGCGGGCGGTCTCGTAAGACCGTTCGCAGGTATGCATCAGGTCCTGAATGATGATTGGTCCAGACATGGTGGTCCCCTGAAACGTCTGGGCCCGGGACAAGGGGCGCCCGGGCCATGCGTGTCCTTGTACGCGGGTCGATGGCCGGCCGGGCGATCAGCCCTCCAGGCAGTCCTCGACGGTGCGCCGGCCGGGTTTCACGGCCTGTACCATGACCGCCATGTTGCCGGGCTTATGCTGGTTCTTCCACATCTTGGTGTGGGCAGCCGGGATCTCGTCCCATGAGAACACCTCGGACATGCACGGGTCCAGCCGCCGCTCGATCACGAGCTGGTTGGCCTGCGACGCCTGCAACAGGTTGGCGAAGTGACTGCCCTGGATGCGCTTTTGACGCATCCAGACAAAGCGCGCGTCGAAGGTGATGTTGAAGCCCGTGGTGCCGGCACAGAACACCACCATGCCACCGCGCTTCACCACCAGGCAGGAAACCGGGAAGGTCTGTTCGCCCGGATGCTCAAAGACGAAATCGACGTCGTTGCCCTTGCCGGTGAACTCCCAGATGGCACGCCCGAATTTGTAGGACTCCTTCATATAGGCCTTGAACTCCGGCCCGTTGACGTCGGGCAGGCGGCCCCAGCAATTGAAGTCCTTGCGGTTGACGACGCCCTTGGCGCCCAGCGACATGACGAAGTCGCGCTTGGTCTCGTCGGAGATGACGCCGATCGCGTTGGCCCCGGAGACGGCGCACAGTTGCACCGCCATCGCCCCCAGGCCGCCCGACGCGCCCCAGATCAACACGTTCTGACCCGGCCGCAGGACATGCGGGCGGTGGCCGAACAGCATGCGATAGGCGGTTGCCAGTGTCAGGGTATAGCAGGCGCTTTCTTCCCAGGTCAGGTGCTTGGGGCGCGCCATGATCTGCTGCGCCTGAACGTTGGTGAACTGGGCGAAGGAGCCGTCCGGCGTTTCGTAGCCCCAGATGCGCTGAGTGGCGGAGAACATCGGGTCGCCGCCGTTGCACTCCTCGTCGTCGCCGTCATCCTGGTTGCAGTGGATGACAACCTCGTCGCCGACCTTCCAACGCTTCACCTGCGAGCCGACGGCCCAGACGATGCCGGACGCATCCGACCCGGCGATATGAAAATCAGCCTTGTGGACATCGAAGGTGGAGACCGGCTCGCCCAGCGAGGCCCAGATACCGTTGTAGTTCACGCCGGCGGCCATCACCATGACCAGGACTTCGTGCGACTCCAGCTTGGGCACGTCCACGACCTCGACCTGCATGGCGGTCTCGGGCGGGCCGTGGCGCTCGCGCCGGATGGCCCAGGCGTACATCTGCTTGGGTACGTGGCCTAGCGGGGGAATTTCGCCCAGCTCGTAGAGGTCCTTCGCCTCCCGGGGCGGCGCGGGGTCGATAACCTCGGCGGCGGCGTTGCTCATCCCTGTTCACTCCCTCATCGTGGTCTTCTCGGGGTCCACCCGCTCGCATGCCGGAGGCGTGGCCTGGTGCCGTGCGCGCGGATTTCGCGGTTGCGAATGGCATGAACCCCGCCTGGATCATCGGCTTAGGCTATACCCACTTCGGGCTTCCATCGCAATGCACAAACTGATAAATAATTTCGCTCGACCCGCAACCCAAGAAACTTTCGTTCCCTCATTCGGAACGATCCGCCTGCGTCCTTGGGCTGTCCCTCGTCCGTTGGGAGGTTTCCGATGACCGGATCCGCAGACACCGCCACCGCGCCCGCCGCGCCGCAGCGAGATAAACCCTGGCTGTTTCGCACCTATTCCGGACATTCATCGGCTCGTGCGTCCAATGAGCTGTACCGGACCAACCTGGCGCGCGGCCAGACCGGCCTGTCGGTTGCCTTCGACCTGCCCACGCAAACCGGCTATGATTCCGACCATGTGCTGGCCACCGGCGAGGTGGGCAAGGTCGGCGTGCCGATCAGCCACCTGGGCGACATGATGACGCTGTTCGATCAGATCCCGCTGGAAAAGATGAACACGTCCATGACCATCAACGCGCCGGCGCCCTGGCTGCTGGCGCTGTACATCGCCACGGCGGAAAAGCAGGGCGCCGACCGCAAGGCGCTTCAAGGCACGGTCCAGAACGACATCATCAAGGAATACCTGTCGCGCGGCACCTACATCTTCCCGCCGGATCCCTCCATGCGGCTGATCAGCGACGTCATCGCGTTCACCTACAAGGAGGTGCCACGCTGGAACCCGACCAACGTCTGCTCCTACCACCTGCAGGAGGCCGGCGCGACCCCGGAACAGGAACTGGCCTATGCCCTGGCCACCGCGCGCGCCGTGCTGGATACGGTGCGGCACTCCGGGCAGGTGCCGCCGGAGGACTTCCCGGTCGTGGTCGGGCGCATCAGCTTCTTTGTCAACGCCGGCATTCGCTTCATTACCGAGTTGTGCAAGATGCGCGCCTTCGCGGAGCTGTGGGACGAGATATGCCGCGACCGCTATGGCGTCGAGAACGAGAAGTACCGCCGCTTCCGCTATGGCGTGCAGGTCAACAGTCTGGGCCTGACCGAACAGCAGCCGGAAAACAACGTCTATCGCATCCTGCTGGAGATGCTG